>DATJEQ010000479.1:0-7291 GCA_035496495.1 Polyangiaceae bacterium | reverse complement strand
GGAATGGGAATGCCGGGCATGGGAATGCCCGGGATGGGAATGCCCGGGATGGGGATGCCCGGGATGGGGATGCCGGGAATGCCGGGAATGGGAATGCCAGGGATTGGCGGGGCAAATCCCACACCCAAGATGAAATCCCTCTCCCGCACCGAGAAGAACGCGCGCAAGAATCAACGCAAACGTGAGCGGGACGCGCGCAAGAAAAACCGCTCTAAGTGACCGAATTATTAGCTCAGATTCGGCCCACCAGTGCCGGTCAGGGTTGTCACCGTGGGCAGAACGCGATAGCTCAGGGCGCCCATATCCCCTGTCGAAGGATCTTCTCGCATGTCACGAAAACTTGCGCTCTTGATAACTTGCCTGCTCGCTTCGCTGGTCTTCAGCGTCGGTTGTGTGTCTAAGTCGGCACCAGCTGCTAAGAAGAAGACCGCACACACGGCAGAGAAGATCGACAAGTACATTCTGGATAAGGCGCCCGACAACATCCGGAAACTGGATATCAACTTCGACGACAAGATCACCCTGCTGGGATACACCGTCACGCCAACCGGCGCGCTGCGCGCACGGGATAAAGTCACCTTGACCCTGTACTGGCGCGTGGACAATCCGATCACCGAGAAGGGTTGGACGCTGTTTACTCACCTGCACGACGCGAATCGCAAGCGCATTGCCAACGCTGACAAATACGGCCCCCTGCGCCAGTTCAAGAATGGTCAACCGGCGTTGCCCGTCGACCAGTGGAAGGCAGGCAAGGTGTATAAGGACGTGCAAAAGTTCTCACCACCTAGGAAGAACACCACGGACGAGTTGATCGTGGTCGCCGGCATCGGCAAGAACAAGGAGTCCTTCCTTCAAGTCAAATCTGGAGCAGCCTTTGACAGCAAAGGCGGCCTGGTTGCCAAGCTCAAGTGCAAGGGCAAGAAGGGTGGCGCGAAACACTCTACGAAGGTTCCCGAGCTTCGGGTCGATCGGCTGGAGCCGACCGTTCAGATCAAGATCGACGGCAAACTAGATGAAGAAGCTTGGAAGACGGCTCCTTCAACCGGGCCTTTCGTGAGCGTGACCACGGGTGACCAGGATCCCAGCTCCGCGGTACAAGGCAGTGTCCGCATGCTGTGGAACACAAAAGATCTGTACCTCGCCTACGAGGTGCAGGACGCGAACATTGTGGGCGGCTTCGACAAGGCAGCTAAAGATCCACACCTGTGGACGAAGGACACTGTCGAGCTGATGGTCGACCCCGAAGGTGACGGCGACAACAAGGATTATTACGAAATCCAGGTTGGCCCGCAGAACCTGGTGTTTGATTCGCAGTTCGACGACTACAACCAGCCGAAGAAAGAGCCAGATGGCCCTTTCGGTCATCAGGAATGGTCGGCCAAGTTGCAGAGCGCCGTGGCCATCGACGGAACAATCGACAACTCCGACGACAAGGACAAAGGCTACACGGTCGAAATTCGCATTCCCTGGACCTCGTTCAGCAAGGCGAAGAAATTGCCTCCGGCAATTGGCAGCTCCTGGCGTATGAATTTCTACGCCATGCAAGACAATTCCGGAGTTGGCTGGTCACCGATTTTGGGTCAGGGCAATTTCCACAAGGCCTCGCGCTTCGGCAACGTGCTGTGGGCGGAAAAAGGGTGGGAGCCTCCAGCGGCCCCCGTGGTTGATGTTGCAGCAGGCAATCCAGCCGCTGCACCTTCAGCAGCGGCTGCAGCCAGCGGCGCTGCGGGCGGCGATTTGAAGCGACCCATGCTGCGCACGCTGCCCGTATTGCCACAGGGTGCATTGCAGGCTCCCCGGCTTCCCGGCGCGAGCCCCAAGCATTGATCGCGCAGGATCAGTCCGCGATGCGCTGGCAACCAGCGCGCCCTGCGCTGTTGTGTTTAGCGCTCGCTGGAACTGCCTGCGATCGACACCATTCGGATATCGATCCCGTTCAAAGGCAAGAGGCTGCCTCTTTGAGCCAATCGATCGCCGCACTGCGGCAGGCACCCAATGAACAGAAGCTGACGCAGCTGCGTGCGGTGGAAGCTGCGGCCTGCACCCAGCCCGACACCTGCGCGCTCAAGGGGCAGTGCGTGCAGGCGTACCGAAAGTTCTTGGGCTCCTTACAAGGCATCAAGGCGCTCGAAACACAGGCTCCGGATCTCAGCGCGACAGCGAACGCCCAAACGATTGCTCAGCTGGAGCGCGAACTCGATGCGGCACGCGCCTTGACCCTGAGGTGCGCGGACGCCCAAGCGGCGCTGGGCCGACACTACAAGCTGTGAACTTTCTTCCTCGGCCGTTGTCTGTAGTGGCGGTGCGGGGCATTGCTGCTCGCCGATGAAAACCCGATTAATCTAATGGTTACCAGCACTTCCGAACTAGGCATGGACCCCGATCTGGAAGCCCTTCCCGAGCCGCGCCGCCCCTGGCGCCGGGTAACCTTGGTGGCCATGACGCTGACGCTGGTAGGTTCATTGGCCCTGGCCGCGTTGCTACTGCCGCAGCTGCGCTACGCGCTCAGCCAGTCCGAGCCTGTGGATCTGGGAGATCTGCAACAGGTGCAGCTTTCGGCGAATCTCGCCAATCGAGCAGTGCGGGGCTCCGGCGTGCTGGACGTTCACGCGATCGCCTACCAGCGCCCGTTGGAGTCGAGCGAGTACCGGCTGGTGCCTTTGCTGGGCAATGATCACCTGTGGGTTGAGCTGCCCATTCCCTCTCAACTCGATGCTTCGCGATTCATCCCGCCCACGTCGTTCGTCGGCCGGCTCGTGCCGCTGCGGCAAGCGGGGCTGGGCTACGACGCATTGGCTCAGGTGCAACAAGGCCCGCAGCTGCAGGGCAGCTGGCTGCTGCTCGACGGAGAATCCCCGGAGGGAAGCCGTTGGGTCATCGGCGTGATGCTGCTGCTCAGCGGTTTCGCCGGCTTTGCCGGCCTGGGGCTGTACCGAGTGCTGCGCCGCGCCGCGCCCCTGTCAGAACCAGCGACCTAATTCGCCAAAAAACTGGGCCCAGTTAAGGCCTTTGACGACTAAAGAGGGCGTGATGCAAGTCGCCTCCAACGCGCCTTACCTGCGAGTGGTCGCACCCGACCCCCAACCAGCGCCCAATCCCAGAGTCAGCGTTCGTCTGACAACCGAGCGCATGTTGATCTGTCGGGAGCAAGATCTGGGCGCCCAATCCGAGGAAACGCTCGTACCGACCATCGAACTGCATTTCGAATACGCAGGCGTTCGCATCCGAGCCAGCGATCCGCGCGAGCGTGTGTTTGTCGCTGACATGGGCGGGTTAGCTCCTGTTGAACGCGATCTCGCCTTCGAAAGAAAAGCCAAGTACCTGCTGGAAAGCTTTGGCGCCGTCGAGATCAGTTGCCTGCACACCCACGAGCCCGCTTTCGACTCCCAGGCTGACTATCTGGTGCAGGGCGAAGACAATGTGCACGCCTATTGCGCCTTCAGCTCGCACGCGCTGCCCCAGTTGAAGAAGCTCGGTTTCGAAGTCGAAATTGCAACGGATTACCCGTACCAAACGCTGAGTGGCGACATCGCGTGGTACGGCGCGCTGTCTCCAGCAGGGTCGCAGGCGGCAGCGGGCGATCGTTCTGAATCCACTTCGGATTGGTTCGATCTGGAGTTGGGGGTTGAAATTGGGGGGGCGCGCGTCAATCTGTTAGCGGCGCTGCTCGACTTGGTCGACAACGCACCGCGCGCAGCGTCATTAGGGCGGGTGTTGCAATCGGCACGCACCGTGGCGCTGCCCATCGCCGAGCACCGCTACCTTGCTGTGCCACGCGAGCAACTGGCGCTCATCTTGGATGTGCTGCGCGATCTGTATTCCGGCATTGAACGGGATTTGCCGCAGCCCCCTGCATTGCGCCGCGAACAATGCGTCGATCTGGCTCGATTGCGCGACGCGCTGGGCAAGCAAAAAGGTCCGGTGCGCTTTCACAGCCCAATTGTGGATACAGGCGCCGCCCTGTTGCAGGAGCCGCAGCCGCAGGCGACGCCTTCAGCGCTGCAAGCGGAGCTTCGCCCCTATCAAGCCGCTGGCCTTGCCTGGCTTCAGCAGCTGCGTGAATGCTCGCTCTCTGGCGTGCTCGCCGACGACATGGGTCTGGGCAAAACGCTGCAAACCATCGCCCACATCACGTGCGAGAAACAGGCAGGGCGATTGACCCAGCCTGCGTTGATCGTCGCTCCCACAAGTCTGGTGGGCGGTTGGTCAAAGGAACTGCAGCGATTCTCGCCAAGTCTGCGCGTGCGTGTGATTCACGGCCCCAAGCGGCGCAGCGCGTACAAATGCATGGATGAAGCAGATGTGGTGATCACCACCTACCCTTTATTGGTGCGAGATCTTGCGCAATTCGAGCAGCACCAGTTCCACTTAGTGGTGCTCGATGAAGCGCAGGCGATCAAGAACCCGCGCAGTCACATGCACCGCGCCGCCTGCTCGCTCACCTCTAACCACCGATTGTGTCTCACCGGCACGCCGATCGAAAACAACTTGGGTGAGCTCTGGGCGCTATTCAGTTTCTTGATGCCCAATTTCCTGGGCAGCGCAGAATCGTTCCGCTCCCAGTTTCGATTGCCGATCGAACGCGAAGGGAATGCCGAACGCCTGGCCACCCTGCGCACGCGCATCAGTCCTTTCATCCTGCGGCGAATGAAGGATCGGGTGGCTTCTGAGTTGCCACCGAAGACAGAGCTGGTGCTCCCGATTGAGTTGGACGGCGCGCAGCGCGATCTTTACGAGAGCATCCGCGTTGCCGCTCACGCCGATGTGCGCGCCGCGATCCGCAAGAAGGGGCTGTTGGGCTCAACGGTCACCATCTTGGATGCGTTGATGAAGTTGCGTCAGGTGTGTTGTGATCCCAGATTGGTGCGCGTCGCTGCCGCAGCGCAGGTGACGCGCTCGGCCAAATACGAACAATTGCTCCAGTTGCTCGAACGGCAGATCGCCGCAGGCCATCGCATTTTGGTTTTTTCACAATTCACGAGTATGCTGGATTTGATCGCCGCGGGTGTCCGCGAGCAGGGCGTTGAGCCGCTCATTCTCACGGGCGCCACTCAGAATCGTCAGCGATTGATCGATCGTTTCGAAGCGGGCGATTCAGAAGTGTTCCTGATCAGCCTGAAAGCAGGCGGCACCGGCTTAAACCTCACCTCTGCCGACACCGTGATCCACTACGATCCTTGGTGGAACCCCGCAGCCCAAGCGCAAGCGACGGATCGCGCGTACCGCATCGGTCAGAAAAAGCCGGTGTTTGTGCATAACTTGATCGTTGCCGGCAGTGTGGAAGAGCGCATGCTCCGGCTCCAAGAACACAAGCGCCAGCTTGCGCAAAGCTTGTTAGGCCAGAGCGCTGCCGCGGATTTGCAGCTCTCTGAGCAGCAGGTCCACCACCTGTTCGCGCCGCTGCCTCGCCCATTGTAGCCGAAAAAAAGCATTTTTGGCCTCCGCTGCCGGCGTAGCCCCACGCCCTTGCCAGAGCCACGATCCTCTGCCAGAAGCAGCGCATGGCGATCACCTATCGTGAGGCCGGCGTCGATATCGACGCTGGGGATGCGCTGGTCGAGCGCATCAAGCCGCTCGCGCTGGCTACTCAAATTCCCGAAGTAGTCGATTCGGTTGGCGGCTTCGCCGGCTTGTGCGCCTTGCCCGCGGGCATCGAAGAGCCCCTGCTGGTCAGCGGCACCGACGGCGTGGGCACCAAATTGAAGATCGCTTTTGAAACGGGACGCCACGGCACCATTGGCCAAGATCTGGTGGCTATGTGCGTGAACGACGTGCTGACCATCGGCGCCAAGCCATTGTTCTTCCTCGATTATTTTGCCAGCAGTAAGCTGGATGTCGAAGTCGCGGCGCAGGTGATCGCAGGCATCGCAGATGGCTGCAAGCTCGCCGGCTGCGCGCTCTTGGGTGGCGAAACGGCGGAGCTGCCCGGAATGTACGCCGAGGGCGAATACGATCTGGCCGGTTTCTGCGTGGGTGTGGTTTCCAAAAAAGCAGTGCTCGGCTCCGCACGCGCGAAAGTCGGGGATGCGTTGATCGCCGTTGCCTCCAGTGGATTGCACTCCAACGGTTACTCCCTGGCGCGCCGGGTGCTGCAACAAGAGATGAAACTGAAGCTCGACTCACAGGTGGCGGAATTGGGTGAAAGCCTGGCTGATGCCTTGCTGCGCCCCACGCGCATCTACGCTGCTGCGGTTGCGAGCTTGCTGAAGGCCCTCGGGCCTTCGTTGCACGCGCTGTGTCACGTCACTGGCGGCGGAATCGAAGGCAACCTGCCGCGCGTACTGCCGTCGGGAGTGAATGCGCGGTTTCAGCTCAACTACGAACGCCCCGCCCTCTTTCACTTGATTGCAAAGGGGGGCCCCGTGTCCGAAGAAGAGATGCGCCGCACATTCAATCTGGGTGTGGGCTTGATCGCAGTGGTTTCGCCCGATGCCATCGACAAGGCGCTCTCTGCGTTGCACGGTTCGGGGGAGCGCGCTTGGGTGGCTGGTGAAGTGATCCCAGGAACCGCGGGCGGTGAGGCAACGGTCACTCTTCTGTGAGTGACGCAGATGGCTGGCGGGGGCGAACGTGACCGCGACACTCAAGCTCGGCGTGCTGGCATCAGGCAACGGCAGCAATTTGCAGGCCATCATCGACGCCATTGGCCGAGGCGAGCTGGACGCCTCGATTGAGTTGGTGATCGTCAACGAACCCAACGCCAAAGCCTTTGAGCGGGCACAGGCAGCAGGCATTTCCGTACAGCGAATTTTGCATCGAGATTTTCCAACACGCGAAGCGTTCGATCAAAAGCTGGCACAGGCACTGGTCGGCGCTGGCGTGCAGTGGGTGGTGCTCGCGGGCTTTATGCGCTTGCTGACCCAGGCTTTCCTCGACCAATTCGCGGATCGCGTGATCAACATTCACCCCGCATTGTTGCCCGCGTTTCCAGGTGTCCGCGGCATTCGTCAGGCGCTCGATGCCGGAGTGAAAGTCACCGGTTGCACGGTACATTTGGTCGATCACGGAGTCGACAGCGGGCCCATCTTGGCTCAATCCACGGTAGCCGTGCGCGACGACGACGATGAGGCATCGCTGGCAACGCGTGTGCATGAAGCCGAGCATCAGCTTTATGTCGCCACGCTCCAGCGATTGGGCAGCCACAAACTGGTGGTGACCCGCGACCCGATCTCCAAGCAAGCCCACGCGACACTGCATCCTTTGGAGGATTCCAAGTGATGGTGCGGCGCATCCCTCTCGTAGGCGCCCTGCTGGGCGCTCTCTGTGCAACATGACAGCCAGGCACTACGAC
>DATJEQ010000478.1:0-5471 GCA_035496495.1 Polyangiaceae bacterium | reverse complement strand
TTGGAAGTGGGGCGCGGTGGCGTTGGCGCTTTGGGGATGTCACGCCAGTGACAAACCCCACGCTCGTGGGCTGAGTGGGAACGTCACCCCGGGGAGCCACAGCGATGCGAGTACCGACGCTGGGCCGCGCCCGAAGTGCTTAGTGCAGGCGGTGGCGACGTATGACTTCGTGCGGCTGGTGCGGCGCATCGATTCCACTGTGTGGAAGGCGGTGGGCAATGAACCGTTCACACGCGTGCAGGGGCAAGCGGGAGATCTCCTGGCGGACGACATAGCCGCTTCGGGCTCGAGCGCGTATTCCAACGCCATTGGGTGCGCCATCGATCGCGGGGCCGTGTGGTGCTTCCCGCTCGCTGGGCCGCTGACGAGCGCCGTCGATTTGGGCGCGGGCAGCGCTGCGGATCCGCACGTAGAAATCCCACAAGCTGTGTTGACGCAGATCGACACCGATGCCGGCACTGTCAGCGACGCTGGCGCTGGCATCGTTGGGCCTGCACTGCAGAACGCGGTGCAACTCTCTGGCGGCATGAACGGCGGAGGTGCGTCATTCTGCGCCGTCAGCAGCGATGGCAAGATCTGGTGCTGGGGCTTCAATCAGTATGGCCTACTCGGCCACGGCGATACCCGGGACGCGGCGGCGGCGCGCCTGGTGATATCGGACGCGACTACTCCCTTCAACCAGGCGCAAGAGGTGCGAGTCGGATTTGGTTCAACCTGCGCGCGCAAGGCAGACGGCACGGTGTGGTGTTGGGGCGACAATAGCTATGGGCAACTCGCGACCGATCCAGCCACGCAAGATGGCAGCCTGACCCCGCTGCAAATCCCGCTCAATCAGCCCGCGATTCGCCTGGGCGCCAACCCAGGCAACACCCAGTGCGCCGTTCTGCAAGATACCACGGTGCAGTGTTGGGGCCGAAATGAGTTTGGCGAAGCCGGCGGATCGAAGACCAAGATCTGGGTGGGCCCTACCCAGGTGCGTCGGACGGCGCGTGGCGAAATACTCTCAGGCGTGATCGATGTGGCGCCGGATCGCGGGATGAAAGCGATGTGCGCCAACACCTCCAGCGACGGTTTGGTGTGTTGGGGAGAAGCCTTCACGCAAGACGATCGAACGACACCCATCGGACAATACGCGACGCCCATTGGCGCACCGCATGGCGGAGCGGATGAGATCAGCGCACCGTTTTCAGCCTACGGCGCCCGCGATGGATCGTTGGTATTCATCAACGGCATTGGGCAATTGGTGATGGGCGCCAATGCCCTGCCTGCCACCATTCAACCGCCGTGTAATTAACCGTAGCGGCGTTTGCGCAACACACACAGCGCTGCGATCGCGATCCATTCGTAGTGCGTCGGTCGCATCGGCACACCCGCAATGCCGCAGCCGCTGCCCGACGAATCGGCGGCAGGCACAGCCGCAGCCGGCGCTCCGCCGCTGGCCACCGGGGGCATGCCTGCAGTGCCCCCGAGGTTGGCCATCATACCACCCGTTGACGTTCCCGCCGATCCCGCCACGACGCCTGCGTTTCCCCCCGAGCCGCCTGCAGCTGATGGGCTACCCGCTGCGCCACCGGTAGGAGTTCCACCGCTCGCCATGCCGCCCGTGGATTGCCCGCCGCTTGCAGCTCCGCCGCCTCCCGCTTGCGGCGCGCCCGCTGCGCCGCCGCTGCCCGGCGCGCCACCGTTGCTGGCACCTCCATTACCAGCGCCGCCCATGGCGACGGCACTGGTGGCAACCCCAGTCGCTCCCCAAAAAACCAAATTGCCGTCAGCGGTGCGAGAGACGTCGACCGTGGTCAGCATTTGATCCGACAAAGGATGCACTTCAACTCCGGTGATGTTGTGATGTCCGGCCTCGGCGATGGTGTTCGTCGCGCTGTACTTCGCGAGATCTGCGGCCAAATTGAAGATCATGGGATCGGTAGCGGAGATATCGGCGTAATAGTCGGGCACCATTGCGCTATACATTTCCGAGGCCGCCCCATAGTGCAACGTGACGGTCACGGTGGTGCCGCCAGCCGCGCCGTTGAAGAACAGAAAAAACTTTGAGTAAGTGGCAGTGGGCACCGGGAAGCTGATGCTGCCCATTGGCTCAATCAGATGCGTTTGCGGCGCCATGGCGTCGGCCGTGTTGGAGAAATTCAACACCACTTCCGGGTGACGCGTGTCCGCGGGGAACACGCCGTCATCTGGCAGTGCGTGTTCAGGGGGCGTGCCCGTTTGCATTGCGACTGCTTTGGTGGCGAAGGCGTTTTGTAAATTACCGCCATCGGTGGGTAGATCCCAAGTGACGATTGCGCCAGCAGTGAAGGTGCTCACCGAGCGCGCATCCAAAACACCGGTCAGCGGGATCTGTACTACGGTGTCAGCGGCGTTCGCTTGAGCCGCGCCCATGCCAATCAGCAGCATCGTTGCCAAGGACATGGACAGCCTGCGGGGGGACTGAGTGCAGGCGCGGTGCATCTGGGTCATCGAGGGCTCCTTGAAGGGGCTAGCCTATCACTTTGTGGCGAAGCAATGCGCTACGATGATCCGGTGCGACTTGCTGAACTGCTGTGCCCCCTGGCCGCCGCTGCCGATGCGGGTGCCGCTTTGCCGCCCGAAACGGCACAACGCACTGCGCTGATCGCGCTGGGGCTCGGCGAGGCAATGGGGCTATCCGCCGAATCGCGGTCGGATCTGCTGTATGCCGGTCTGCTCCGGCATTTGGGCTGCAGCGCTACGGCCCATGAGGAGACGCGCTTGATGGGCGATGAGCAGGAGCTGCGCGCGGCGCTCACGCCGGTGGATGCTGCCTCCCCAGTGCAAATGCTGCAAGGCGCCGGCAGAGGGTTTGCCAAGGGTCGCTCGCGATTGCAGCGCGTGCGCGTGGTGGCCGGTTTTTTAGCGCAGGCGCCCAAAGCTGTGCCTCGCATTTTCGCAGCGCGTTGCGAAGTGTCCGCAATGCTCGGCCGGCGCTTGGGTTTGAGTGAAGGTGCGCTGCGCGCGCTCGACGAAACCTACGAGCGCTTCGACGGCAAAGGGCTGCCCAAGCAGCGCAAGAGCGCGGAGTTGTCGTCGCTCACCTCTGTGCTTGCGGTGGCCGAATACATGGCGATGCTGATGCCGCTGCCCGGCGGCGAGGCACTCGCATTCGAGACATTGAAGCAACGCAGCGGCGGTCAATTCGATCCTTTGGTGGTCAGTGCGCTGTGCGGCGCGCAGGAGGCGGTGCTGAGCCCGGCGCGCCGCGACGCCCCGCTTGCCGCGCTGCTCGATCTTGAGCCGCGACCGCACAAACTGGCACCCGAGATACGCGTCGTGGCGCAGGTGTTGGCGGATTTCGTTGATCTTAAATCCACCTTCACTTTGGGGCACTCGCGCAATGTTGCGAGATTGGCGTGCAACGCGGCCCAAGCGATCGGCCTTGGAAAAGAAGAGGTGGAAGCGGTGGAGCTTGCGGGCCTGCTCCATGATCTGGGGCGAGTCAGCGTTTCCAACGCGATTTGGGACAAGCCGGGAGCATTGGATGCCGGGGAATGGGAAAAGGTCCACGCGCACCCGCAATTCACCGAGCGCGTGTTGCGTACCGCGGGGCCGTTCGCGGAGCTTGCGCGTCTGGCCGCTTCCGACCATGAACGAATGGATTCAAAAGGTTACCCGCGCGGTGTCGCGCCTTCGGGGGCAGCGCGCATTTTGGCCGCCGCTGACTTAGTGCAATCGCTGAGCGAGCCGCGCCCGTACCGCGCTGCGTTTTCGGCAGAAAAAGCGGCAGCCATTGCCGTTGAAGCGGTGGAAGAGGGCCGATTGGAACGTGCAGCCGTCAACGCCGTGCTCGAGGCTCTTGGACAAAAATCTGTGCGCGCCGCAGCCCCGCGCGGCTTGACCGAACGAGAACTCGAAGTGTTGAAGCTCTTGGCCCGTGGTCAAGTCGACAAGGAGATAGCAGCCGCACTCGGCATTTCGCATCGCACCGTACACCACCACAATCAGAGCATTTTCAGCAAACTCGCCGTCACAACCCGCGGCGCCGCCGCCCTGTTTGCAACCGAACAGGGGCTGCTTTGATCGCAGCTCGATGGGATCAGAATCGCCCAGTGATGTCGGCGCGCCCGATGTCCACGTGGAAGAACAGGCCGGCGCGCTCTTCACTGCGGCTGGGGGCGGTGAGAATGCCAGTGACGCCCACCGCCGTGCCGATCACGCCGACGATGTAAGAGACAGTGGAAACATCCGCCAGCGTGAGGGCGGTGTTGAGTTTGCTGCCCTCTTCTGCGGGGCACACCTTGTCGGCGCACGCGTCTTTGATTTGGGAAGCGCGCGACATTGCCATCGCACCGGTCACGCTGCCCGTCACAATGCCGGCCGCGCCGACACCCAAACCGATCCAAGCCCAAGTGGGCACTCCGCCTGACTCCGCTCTTGCAGGGCGCTCGGGAGGTGGTCTTTGAGCGGGCGCGGGTTGCACGGGGGCAGCGGGTGGCGGCGCGGGGGCTTCATCCGCAAGCAGCGGAACATTGAGCGTCTGCTCAATGGGGCCGGGCGCAATTGTCAGCCCGGCTTTCAGGGTCTTCTTGCCGGGGGCGGATACTTCCAACGTGTGCTCACCGGGATCGACCGGCAAGCTGGTACCGAGCATGCTGGAGGCAAAGGGTTTGCCGTCGAACACGAACACCATGTTCTCGTTCACTTCCAGCGTGCGCAGGGTGAGTTTACTGAGCTTGCCTTCAAGCCGCGTTGAGCCCTCGTGGGCGAAGGCGGCGCGATCCGCCTGATTGGCGCGCGTCGCTTGGGCTTCCGCGTCCAAAAACTCAGCCCAGGCGGTGGCGGTACGACCCTGCTGTTCGTGGCACACCGCGACGTTGAGCAAGGTGCCGATTTGTGGGTCGGCTTTCTGGCTTTGCTCGAGCTTGGGGCAGGCTTCAGCGAGATTGCCCGCGTCCATCAAGCGGCGCCCGTCTTGGAACAGCGCTTCTGCGATCGCTTGGTTGCTCGGTTGAGCCGCGCACACGCTGGCCGACAAAGACACGAACAAGCCGGAACACAGCGCGATGGCAACGGGGACAATCGGTCGGGTGCTCGTGGGCCGCATCGTCAGTTCCGAGTGCCCAGAATAGAGTTTTTGTTACTCGGCGTCGCGCTCGCGTTTTTCGCTGGCTTTTTCGCGCTGGAAACAGCCTTTTTCGTCACCGGGGCATGAGGCGCAAGAGCTGCTGCCGTAGCCGGCGCGGGCGCGGGCGCGGACACTGCTACTGGAGCGGGGGTCACTTTGGGTTCATGGGCGGTATCAGCGGGCGCGGCGCTGGCGGTGGGTGCGGCCTCCGGAGCAACGGCCGACTGGGCAGGGGCGGCAATGGGCGCGGCTGGCAGAGTATCTTTTTGGATCACCTCGCTGGGGGCCACTGGGCGCACGGGCAACGCCGTGGCTTCAGGCGCAGCAGCGGAGCTCTGCATGCGCTGAGAGAAAAACCAACCGCCGCCCACCAGAGCCC
>DATJEQ010000477.1:0-9165 GCA_035496495.1 Polyangiaceae bacterium | reverse complement strand
GGTATTGAGTCCCCGGCGGATCGTGCAGCAGTGTGCGCAGGCGCACCGTCGCGATCTCAACGGCGTTCTTCGCTTGATCACGCAGCAGCTCGGCGGAAGCCAACTCCGCTTCAGCCCGCAACGCATCGGCCTCCAACACGCGGCCTTCCTGCGCGCTGGCCCGAGCAACTCGGGCGTGTTCTTGATATTGTTCGAGTGACAGCTCTGCCGTCACTTGCTGCAAGCGAGTGCGAACCCATGCGTAATACGCCATCACACCCTGCAATTCCAAATTGCGATGCAATGCTTCGCTGGTGAGCTCCGCGGCATGCATCGTGTCCGAAGCGGCGTCTACCGCGTGATTGGTGCTCAACAAGTAGTCGCTGAGCGGCACCGTCAGATTGGCCTGCGCCATGTATTGATTGAGGATCACGGGGAATTGAAAGCCGCCCACCCCCACCAGCGGCGCATTCGCCGGTAATGGACCGGCCGGCGACGGCGTCGCGACGAGGCTCACCCCACTGGGCCCAATCGTCGGCGCGTCGATTGGCGAAAGCCGGGTGTAGCGGCCGAGCAGCGTGAGCCGCGGATACCAACCCTGTTTCGCGCGTGACAGATCGGCTTCGCGCGCTTCAATGCGCGACTTTGATGCTTGCAGATCAGGCGATGTTTGCGCGGCCTTTTGCGCTGCGACGCTGGCCGTCAACCCACCGGCGTGACCGAATTCCGCCATCAACATCTGTCCAAAGCGCGAGCCGGACCCCCCGGCTGCATCGGCAACGGCGCTTGCTGTCGGAGCGCCCGGTGCGGCTTCTTGTGCCGCCACTGCCTGACAAAGGAGCAACGGCAGAAAGCCCACTGCGCCACACACCCTCGATCGCTTGTTCATGATGGCCTCGTTTGATGCGATTTGTTGTTTTGTGCCTGAGGGGCCAAGCCGTGCAACCACACGGAGAGCAGCTCGCGCGCGAGCGCCTCGCCCTGCGGCGCATCAATGAAGGGCGAGGCGTTGCCCATCGCTTTGATCATGAATTGCGGTACGGCACCGATTGCAAGTGTGGTGATCAGCAACACCGCTTTGCTCACATCGGTGCGTACCTGGCCCTCGCGCACCGCTTCGCCCAGCGCCTGCTGCACCAAGCCCAAATGCCCACGCTTGAATCGCTCCATCAACTTGACGCGCAACTCACTGGAAACGAGCATTTCTCGCACGACCAAGCGCAGCGTGAGCAGCTCCAACTCGCTGGCCTCCCCAACACGCTGGTACAGGCGAACAATCCGCTCTTCGATCGTGGCTGGCCCTTTGAGCACCGCCTGCAGATCTGCCAGCAAATTGCTATACACGTCCTCCACCACGGCTTGGAACAGATCTTCTTTGGTGGGGAAATAGTAGTACACCATGCCGATGCTAGTGCGAGCACCTTTGGCAATTTGACGCAGGGTGCTGCCGTCAACACCGCTGCGCGCAAAGCAGCGCCGCGCCGAAACGATGATGCGGGGTTGTATGTCCGTGCGCGGTCGTGCCATGTCACGCCAACTTCTTTGAAAACCGCAGTGTGGCCAGAGTGACCAGCACCGTCAGGATGCCGCCCATCCAAATCACTTCACCCACGACGTCTTCGAAACCCGCGCCCTTCAACGTGATGCCACGCACCACGCGCAGAAAATGAGTGAGCGGCAGCCCTTGTGCGATCCACTGCGCGGGCTTCGGCATGCCCTCAAACGGGAACATGAATCCGCTGAGCAAGATGTTCGGCAGCAAAAAGAAGAACGACATCTGCATCGCTTGCTGCTGCGTCTTGGCCAGCGTTGAAAAAACGAGCCCCAGAGCTAAGTTTGCGGAAATAAACACAAATACAAGACAGTAAAGCAAGGGTAACGAGCCCACCAGGGGGACGCCGAAAATCGCGCGGCCCACGAACAGCACCAGGGTCATCTGCACATAACCAATGATCACGTAGGGCAAGATCTTGCCGATCATGAGCTCGATGTTCTTCACGGGTGACACGATCAACTGCTCCAAGGTGCCTCGCTCCCGCTCACGAGCAATGGCCATGGAGGTCAACATCACCATGGTCATGGTGAGGATCACGCCGATCAACCCCGGCACAACATAAATGGCCGTACGCAAGTCGGGGTTGTACCAAGTGTTCGGCTCCAGCTCGATCGCCGGCTGCGGTTTGGCTCCGGACACTTTCGACAAGCGCGTCAACACCAATTCGCTTGAACGCGCCGCGACCAAGGATGCTGCGGTGTTGGTAGCGCTGGCAACCACCTGCGGATCCGATCCATCAACCACCAGCTGAGCGTGCGCGGTGCGCCCTCGCTTCAAATCTGACGAGAATCGCGGCGGCACCACCAGCGCCACACGCGCCATTCCACTTCGGATTGCGCGCTCAACTTCCTGATAACTCCGCACCTGCCCCACCACATCGTAAAAGCGCGTCGCTTCCATGCTGCGCCATAGATCGCGCGAGCCGGCACTTTGATCCTGATCGTACACAACCGTGGGGATGTGACGCACATCCGTGTTGATGGCGTAGCCGAACAGCAGCAGTTGCATCACCGGCAGCACCACCATCATGGCCAAGGTGGCGCGATCCCGCTTGAGCTGCAGCAGCTCCTTCCGAGCAATGGCCCATTGACGTTGATTCACGCTGCCTCCGGGCTGGCGCGACGCCGATCGTCTTCGCGTACCATTGATACGAACGCGTCTTCCACGGTGGTGCGCACCGCTCGCGCGTTGCTCATGGCGATCCCCGCGGCGCTCAACACCGTGCGCGATAGTTCCAATGGATCCACCCCGCCGCGCGTGGCCACGCGCAGCAAGTGCCCGTAATGCGCGACTTCATCCACCTCAGGCCGCTGCCTCAGCAAGCGAGCGGCTTCTGTAGATTTATCTGCTTCCAGCTCGACGACCTTCAATGCGCGTCGCTCAACAATCACTTCCGGCTCGCCGACATCGAGCAGCTCCCCACCGAAGATAAATGCCAGTCGGTGGCAGCGCTCGGCTTCGTCCATATAATGCGTGGTGAGCAGCACAGTGGTGCCCGCAGCAGAAATGTGATGAATCTGATCCCAAAAATCTCGGCGGCTGACGGGATCGACGCCTGCGGTGGGCTCGTCCAAGAACAGCAGTGGCGGCTGATGAATGGTGGAACTGGCGAGCGCGACGCGCTGCTTCCAGCCCCCTGAGAGGGTGCCTGCGAGCTGTTTACGTCGCGGAGCCAAACCGCTCTCCGTGAGCACCTGTTCAATGCGCTGCCCCAGCTGCTTGCGCGGCACGCCATAGATGCCCCCGTAAAACTGCAGGTTCTCGATGACGGTCAGATCTTCATAAAGGCTGAAGCGCTGGGTCATGTACCCGATATGCATTTTGATTTTTTCGGCCTCGCTCTTGATGTCGAAGCCCAACACGCTGCCCTTGCCGCCGCTGGGATTCAAAATGCCGCACAGCATGCGAATCGTTGTCGACTTGCCCGCGCCGTTGGGGCCCAACACACCGAAGATCTCACCCTGACGCACGCTGAGCGAGACGTCGCGCACGGCCACCAAATTGCCGAAGCGGCGCGACAGGTGATCCGTGTGGATCACCTCTTGTGCACCGTTGGTCATGGAGCGCCTTTCACAAAGCGCACGAAAGTGGGCGTCCCCGCGAACAGCTTCTCGTCCGGATCGTCGATGCGCACCTTCACGCGCACCACCAGATTGGGGCGCTCGCGCGCGCTGAACAAATAGCGCGGTGTGAATTCCGTGCGTCGCGAGATATTCTCCACCGCGCCGGCGAACGGCTGCGGGTAAGCGTCGACCCAAACCTCGGTTTTCTGGCCCACCTGAATGCCACCCACGTCCGCCTGCGGCACGAACACGTCGGCGTATGGATGCTTGGGATCTGCAAGGGTCAACGCCGGAGCACCTACCCCCAAAATTTCTCCGGATTTCGCGTGCACGTCCAGCACCGTTCCGGAGATGGGTGCTTTGATTTCGTGCAACGCAATGCGCGTCTGCTCCACTGCCACCGCTTGCTGGGCGGCTTCCGCTTGCGCTTGCACGCTGTTGATCTCTTCATGGCGCGCGCCCAGTTCGGTCGCCCTCAGGCGTTGCTCTAAGGCACGGCGTTGGGCGCGCGCGGAATCCAACCGACTTTGGACCTCTTCAACGGCAGATTGCGTCGAAGCTGCTTTCGCCAACAGCGCTTGCTCGCGCGTCAAATTGCGTTCCAACTGCGCTTCAGAGGCCTTCATGGCGTCGTTTTCAGCGCGCAGCGCGCGCACTTCTTCCGGTCTGCTGCCAGCTTTCACCAACGCCACCTGTGCCGCCGCGGCTTCTGCCTCACGCTGACGTGCGCCTTGCATCGCAGATTCAAGCGATGTGTCGAGCACCGCGAGCGACTGCCCCGCCTGCACGCGATCGCCTTCTTTGACTGAAATGCTGACGAGCTGCCCACCCACTTCAAAAGCTAGATCGCGTTCGTCGAGTTCAATCACACCCTGGGGCAAATCCTCGTGCTGCGCCTTGTGCTGGCAGCCGAGCACCCCCCAGCTCACGAGCCCCGCAATCAGGGCGACCTGTGTGGCTCTATTATTTATCATACGACCAATAATATATTAGGGCTGCTCTGTTGCGCAAGACGGGGCCCTGAAACACCACTCCATCTCCCCCAGACTAATGCCGATAACAGCCTGTATTTATTACAAAAATAGGCCAATGGACGGATTGGGTAAACCCGTCCATTGGCTGACTTCGCTTGTCCGTTAGACGCAGCAAGCCGACCAGAGATTCTCTGTCGTGCGGGGCCCCTGTGCCCCGCCCTCCGCATTGTGCCGCAGGAAAAGCTGCGCGGTTAGCGGGGTGGGGCACGGGGGCCCCACCCGACTACGACGCCAAAGGACTAGATTCACTGTTGGGCGGGGCCCTGTGCCCCGCCCCGCCGCTTCACGAGTATTCGGCAAGGAAGCGATGCCAGCGTGCCTTGCGCACGCTGGTATCCGGCAGGGTGTAACCCTTCGGCTGAATCGCGAGCAGCACCGCTTCGTCGACCTCATCGATCAACTCCGTGGGCAAGTATTTCTCGGCATATTGTCGGTACACACGGCTGCTCACGAAGTGATCGAATAGATCCGGATCCAGGTGATTGTCGCGCTTCATAAAACCCATGATCTTCATGGCTTCAGAAAGCTTCTTGCCCTTCTTGTACGGTCGATCTTGGGCAGTCAACGCTTCAAACACATCCGCTATTGCCATGATGCGCGCGGGGATCGACATCTCTCCGCCGTACAGGCCGCGTGGGTAGCCCGTGCCATCCATCTTTTCGTGGTGGCCGCCGGCATATTCCGGAACCCGGCGCAAATTGCGTGGGAAAGGTAAGGCCTCCAGCATCTTGATCGTTTGCACCATGTGACCGTTGATGATCAGGCGCTCTTCATTGCTGAGCGTTCCCCGCGAGATGCTCAAATTCTTCACTTCATCTTGCGAGAGAAACGGCTGCTTCTTGCCGCCCACTTCCAGCTCGCGGGCACCCAATTCGCGGATGCGTTGTTGTCGCTCGGGCTCCAGGAATTCGCCGCCCACGTTGGCCACCTCTAAGAACTGCAAATCCTGATCGATGGTCTCGATTTCCATCTGCATGGCCGCTTCCAAAGCTTCTAAATTGGCTTCACCCGCAAGCTTACGTCGCAAAAAATCAATTTGCGCATCGCGCCGCAGCAGCTCCGCCCGCAGTCGCACCAATTCGATGCGATCGAAGATCGCCTCCAATTTAGTAGCCTTATCCATCACGTGGACGGGCGTGGTGATCTTGCCGCAATCGTGCATCCATGCAGCGATCTTGAGCTCGTACCACTCGTCTTCTGAAAGACTGAAATCTTTGAATTGCCCATCCGTCGCCTGGCACACCGAACGCGCGATCATTTCGGTCAGAATGGGCACGCGCTCGCAGTGTTCGCCCGTATACGGTGATTTATGGTCGATGGCCGAGGCGATCATCTGAATGAAGCTTTCGAGCAGCTGCTTTTGCCCCGCCAGCAAATGTTGATTGTCGAGCGCCACGCCAGCTTGTGACGCCAGCGCCTCGACCAAGCGCTGCTCCTCGGTGCCGAAAGGGATCACGTTGCCCGCCGCGTCGCGCGCGTTGATCAACTGCAACACGCCGATCACCCGATTTTCATTGTTGACCATGGGAATGGTCAAAAAGCTTTTCGAACGGTAATTGTTGCGCTGATCGAATTTCTTGGTGCCTGAAAAATCGAACCCCGCTGCGTCGTACGCATCGGGCACATTGACGGAGCGCCCCAGCGCCGCCGCGTAAGTCGCCACATTGTGTCGGTTCGCTTCCCCCGTCAGCGGGTCGTACATGGGGATGGCCGGCAGATCGACCGTGCGCCCGCCACTGCCTCCTAAGGCGGTGCCCAGCGTGTCGTTGCGCAGAATGGCAAATCGCAGGTGCTCGTCGTCGGTGCGCAGGTAGAGCGTGCCACCGTCGGCATTGCACAGCGCTTTGGCCTCCAGCAGGATCATCTCAACCAAGCGATCTTTGTTTTGCTCAGCGGAGAGCGCGACCCCGATTTTGTGCAGCAGTTCGAGGCGGCGAACCTTTTCTTCTAGAGACAACTCAGCCATAGGCCCCAAAGATAGGGAAAGCCTGTGTGCGCCCCGCGTCAAGCACGCCGTTACCCTACGGCGGACTGGCGGAACCCACTGCCCGTGAGTATCCTAGACCGCCATGAAAGCGGCCCCATCCCCTCGCCAGAAAGCGACCACCAGGGCCGCAGTGCGCGCCGCCCTGATGCTGCTTGCGACCTCCGTGTTCGTTGCATTCGGGCTGGCCACCAGCACCGCACGTGCGGAAGATCCAGTCACGGCGGAGCAACGTGCTCAAAGCCTCACCCGCAGCGTGATGAGCCCATTCTGCCCAGGGCGCACTTTGGACACCTGCCCCAGCCCGCGCGCCACTGAGTGGCGCGCTCAGATCCGCCAATGGGTGAGCGAGGGACTCTCCAACGACGAAATTCGACGACGCCTGCAACAGCAAGCGCCCGATCCCAAAGAGGATCTGACCGGCGGCCCCAGCACTGGAGTGGGGATGTGGTTCCCGGTGGCAGCGGGTCTCGGCTTTTTGGGCCTTCTCGCCTATGTGCTCAAACGCCTTTCCGCGGCGCGCGCGTCCACAGGCTCCGCGAGTTCGACGAAGAGCGTTGCAGTTGAAAATAAAGCACCGCCTGTTGACGACGCTGCACTAGAAGCGCGGCTGGACGAAGAGATCCGACAAAGCGACTGACTCATGCGCATTTTCGACACATTGAGGGCCCGCAAAGCAGTGCTGGAGCCTGAGGTTCCCGGCCACATTCGACTCTATGTATGCGGCCCCACGGTTTACGACAATGCGCACTTGGGGCACGCACGCGCGTATGTCGTTTACGACGTGTTGGTGCGGCACCTGCGCAGCACGGGTCTCAAAGTGACGTACGTGCGCAATGTCACCGACATTGACGACAAGATTGTCAAGCGCGCGTTGGAGAACAAGGAAGATCCAACAACGCTCGCTGCCCGCTTTTACCGCGCCTACGAAGAGGACATGACCCGCCTGGGCAACATCAAGCCCGATCAGGAGCCCAAAGTCAGCGAGCATTTGAGCGACATCATTGCCCTGATTTCACGGCTGATTGACAACGGCTCTGCCTACGTTGCCGCGGGCGATGTCTACTTCCATGTTCCCAGTTGTGCGGCTTACGGCAAGCTCTCGCACCGTAAGCAAGAAGACAACATCGCGGGCGCCAGTGGACGCCTGGAGGACAGCGAGGCGCAGAGGAAGCGCCACCCGGCTGATTTCGCGCTGTGGAAGGGCGCTTCACCCAGCGAACCCAATTGGTCAAGCCCGTGGGGCCCTGGGCGCCCCGGTTGGCACATTGAATGCTCCGCCATGAGCATGAAGCATTTGGGCGAAAGCTTCGATCTTCACGGGGGTGGGTTGGATTTGGTTTTCCCCCATCATGAAAATGAAATCGCTCAGAGCGAATGCGCTACGGGCAAGACCTTCTCTCGCTACTGGATGCACAACGGCTTTGTGCAGGTGAACAAAGAGAAAATGTCCAAGAGCCTGGGCAACTTCTTCACCGCGCGCGAAACCTTTCGCTTGGTTGAGCCGGAAGCCATTCGCTACTCGCTTTTGACCACGCATTACCGTGCGCCGTACAACCTGGAATGGGAGTCCGCAGGCGACTCGGTGATCTTTCCGCAGTTTGAAATTGCGGAGGGGCGATTGGAGTATTTCTACCGCGCCTTGGAGCGCTTCCACTCCATTCCCCCAGGGCGAATTAGCAAAACGGGACCCGCGGCCCCCGCAGCATTGACCGATTTGAGCAAGGAGCTCAACGCGGCACTCGACGACGACTTGGACACGCCGAAAGCGTTGGCGCACACGTCGGATTTTCTGCACGCGCTGAACGACCTGTGTGACCGCGCTCACGCCAAGGGCGGCTCAATCCCTGAACCATGGGTGATCGCCGCCCGAGCCGGCATCGCCGCTTTGGCTTCCGTGTTGGGCCTGGGCGCTGACGATCCCGCGGCATTTCTGTCCCGTGTGCGCGACCGCCGAGCGTTGTCGCGCGGCATCGACCCGGCTCATGTTGCAGCGCAAATTACCGCCCGCGCCGAAGCGCGCAAAGCGAAGGATTTCGCCCAATCTGACGCCATTCGCGATGAGCTGCTGCGACGCGGTGTCGAAATCTTGGACACCCCGGGTGGCACCAGTTGGCGGCTTGGAGTAGGAGCCAGCTGATGTACGAGATCACCAGCGGCATCCACATCCACTTTGCCCACCATGTGCGTGGGCACGCGGGGCCCTGCATCTCGTTGCACGGGCACACCTGGCTGTTTCAAGTGACGTTGGCCGCTGCAGATCTCGACGGCCAAGGCTTCGTGGAGGATTTTGACGCCGTACAAAAGCAAGTGTTGAGTCCTTGCCACGCGCTGTTGGATCATTCGCTGGCAATTGGTGAGAAAACCTTCAGCGAAAGCCGCGAACAGCTGCAACAGCTGGGACAGGTGTTGGTTGCCTCACGCAAGGAAACATTGGGCGATCTGGGCACACAACAAGCGAGCCTCGAAGGTGATTTGGAGGGCGCGCGCAATCATTTCACCGGCGGCATCAAAGTGTGCGTGTTCCCGTTTTCCCCCACTTCCGAGCGC
>DATJEQ010000476.1:0-4868 GCA_035496495.1 Polyangiaceae bacterium | reverse complement strand
CTCTGCGTGGCGAAAGGGCATCGCCGCGAACAGGTGCTCGCTGAGATCAAAGCCTTCAAATTTTCCGGAACCGTAACCCTCACGCGCTAGCTCAAGGCCGAGCGCATCGGCAGCAAAGGCTTCGGCTTTTCCACGGTGTACGTTGCGGGAGAATTGATCGATCAGAATGATCAGCGCCAACGTGCCGCGCGGCGAAGCTTTCCAGGCGTCGAGTTCTCCGCGTCGCGCTTGACCGAGCAGCGTTCCGAACCGTTCGGTAATGGTGCGATCCAGCTCGGGACTTGAGCGAAAAAACCACCTCTGCCAAGCCTTTTCCGTTTCGGACAGTGTTATCGGCTTGGGTTCAAGCCAGAATTCGAGGATTGAATCAAAGGCGGACATGGTGGCGGAATACGCGCCATGCGCCGCCCTGTCACCTTTTTGTTACCGACCTCTCCTGGCGCTTGCCCAACCCGGTGCTAAATTCGATGCAGGTACTTGAGATACTGCCCGAAAGCGTTGTGGGCCCTGTCTTGAGGCTGACGTTGACGTGAGCTGCGCACGACTGGTTCGTACGAAGCCCGCGTTGAACGTAACTATTTTTCGATCAGGGTCTCGACTCCCCACGAGTTGGGAAGCGGATGGCGGAAACGGAGCCGATGAGTTCCGTGTACCTACGATTCCCTACCCCACAAAGTGCCCACCCCACAAAGTGCCCAATAGTGCCCAATACATTACCGATTTCAGGCAGCTGAAACACAGGCCACAGCTTATGGCTTTGGATGGGAGCGTTTTGACAGGGGCGGGCGAAGTAACGCGACGTTAACGGGGACGTGCTCCAAAATCGACGTGCTTTGGCCGTAGCTCCCCTTAAGCGCAACCCTGTTAAGAACAACCCAGCGCAGCCGCAGCGCACAGCTTCCGGCACACGCCCTGCGGTGTCAGGTGGGGCTCAACCCAGCACGACACCGGCTCCGGCGACCACGCGACCGCCACCGCGCACCCTCTCTGGCACCTACTCCGCCCAGCACTCCAGCACGCTGCCCCCTGGCGCGAAATCGAGCATTCCCGCCCCGGATCGCGTGCGCGTGGAGGTTGAACTCAACGTATTCTCGGGTGATCCCAATCCCCGATGGTTGCTGGGAAAGATCGCCACCGATCGCCTGCTGGCTCGCTTGCCGAAGGAAGATCGCCCGGTTCCCGCCATCCCTTCTGGCTATCGTGGTTTCATTATCCGCATCGAATCCGCTGCAGGCACTCGCACCGTGCAGGTGTTCCACAACCCGGAATTGGAGCGTTGGTTGTTGAGCAGCGGCCGTTTCTGCCTCAGCGAAGGGCTCGCCAAATACGTGGAGCGGCAGTTGAGCTGAGCACCCGCCGCAACACCACAGCGCTGGGATTATCCCCGCTGCTTGCTGACGAATTCCACAATCGCATCCGCCGCCTCACCTCGGGTGGGCACGCGGTGGTCCCCGTTCCACACCACGACTTGGCGCGTTTGGGGATCGAAACGCGTTGCGAGCTCCTCGGCCGCGGTCGCGGCCATGGTGTCGGCGCTGCCCCAGATGTGCAACGACGGCGTGCGCAGCGGTTTTGTGAGCAGGGGTTTTAGGATTTCAGAACGGGGAGCACGGCCAGCGATGAGGATTACCGATTGAACGGGGGGCACTTGTTGGGCTTCCGCCAGCGCGGCGAAAGCGGTGCTAACGATCGCACCTTGGCTGAACCCAAGAAACGCAACATTGCCACCAGCCATTGCACCCTGAACGCGCTCGCGCGTCTGTTCCCAACCTTCGTAAATGCGCCCTTCCTCCATTGACTCGAACCACTTGAAGTGCGGAGGCGACAGGCGCGGCGCCTTCCAGATTGAATAGAGCCAATTGACGGTTTCCTCACTGCACGCGTGCGGCGCGTCGATGAACTCCAGCTCCACTTCGCGCTCCAGCCGCTCCACGAGCCCCCCCATATGCCGCCGCATCACTTCGGCGTTCATTGTGTACCCGTGAAGAACAATCAGTTTGGTCATGTCCGCGCATCCTCCCTTTAACGCGGCGCCGCGGGGAAATAGAGGTGGAACGTGGTGCCTTTAGTTAGGGCGGAATCTACATTGATGAAGCCGCCGGCGTCGTAAACGGTGGAGCGCACCATCGCGAGACCCAATCCGGTGCCCTTGCCCGGAGCTTTGGTGGTGAAGAACGGCTCAAAGATCCGCTGCAGCGTTGCTTCCGTCATGCCGCTGCCGGTATCCGACACGGACACGCGCACGAAGGCACCTGGGGCCACGTTCCAACCTGGCACTTCTTGCTCAATCGCGCAGTTTTCAGCAACCACTGTGATCCTCCCCTCATCCGCCACGGCATCTGCAGCATTCAAGGCCACGTTGAGCAACGCGTGTTGCAAGCGCGAGCCGGAAGCGAAGACCTCCGTGGCGGTTTCAGTGTCGACCTGCACCGCAACCTTGCCGGACGCCGCGTGACGGATCGCGGTTTCTAGCACTTTGAACGGCTCGCGCAGGCTGATGCGTTCTTTGGGCGACTGGTCCTTGCGACCCAGGAGCAACATCTGACGTGCCGTGGCAGCGGACGACAGGGCCGTTTCGCGGATAGCTTCGATTGCGGAGCGGACGCCCTCAGGGTTTTTCGAATGTTCGATCAGATCGATCATGCCCAAGACCACGGTTAGGCTGTTGTTGAAATCGTGCGCGATGCCACCTGCGAGTTGCCCCATCGCTTCGAGCTGCTTCGAACGCTCCAGCGCGCCTTCGATTTTTTCGCGATGGGCGCGCTCGCTGCGCTCGCGCATCAACGCGTTACCCAAATCGCTGACGCTCTGTTCCAGCTTGCGGATCATGGACGATAGCGCGAACGCCAAGGACCCAGCAGTGACGCTGAACACCACCAAGTAGCGCACCCACACGATGGGGCTACTGGGGTTCCAAAACTGTCGGCTCACGGGGGCGATCGTGCCCGACAGAACAAACACCGCGCACAGACCGACCAACAAAGTGCACCCGAGTAGCGCGACCAGCGTGCCCTTCGGACCCCAGAACAAGCCTCCCAAGAAAATGATCATCAACAAGATCAGCGAACCGCCCGGCGTGAGTCCGCCGAGCACCATCGACAACGCGGCGACTAGTGTCAGTATGGTGATCACGGCTCCGAGCAAGACGCGATACGGGAACCAACGGCGTACGAGCCACAGCAGCGGAAACGCCAGCAGCGCGCCGCTCAGGGTGAGCATCTTCGGGCCAATGATGCCCTCGTAGATCCCCTGCAACACGAACAACGCAA
The DNA here is from genome assembly GCA_035496495.1 of Polyangiaceae bacterium. Classification (GTDB taxonomy): domain Bacteria; phylum Myxococcota_A; class Polyangia; order Polyangiales; family Polyangiaceae; genus SZUA-265. The sequence continues at coordinate 1,599 of DATJEQ010000476.1, read as the reverse complement.
TGACCGGCAAGCACCCAAGAGCGAGCAACCCAACGAGGCTCGTCAGTGTGCTAGCTCGCAGCTCTTCAGTGATGTCGTTGCCCGGTACCACGCGCCCTCCCCGGCATCGTACTCACCCGCCCCGCCACATACAGCGGCTTGGCTAACTGCATGATCTAACAGGCGGACCTCGCCCTCCTTTCATTTGTGACCAGCCGGGGCACACAAACATCGGGCACGCAAACACCCGCGAGCGCGCTGGGCATCAACCGCGGCGGGCTTTTTCGATGGTGGCGATGTCGATTTTCTTCATCGGCATCATGGCGGCGAAGGCGCGCTGACCTTCTGCGCCGCCCGCGGCGAGCGCATCCGTCAATGCGCGCGGCGTGATCTGCCAGGAGATACCCCAACGATCTTTACACCAACCGCACTGGCTCTCCTGACCGCCGTTGTTCGCGATCGCGTCCCAGTAACGGTCCGTTTCTTCTTGAGTGTCGGTCGCGATCTGAAAAGAAAAGGCCTCGGAGTGTTTGAACATTGGGCCGCCGTTGATGCCCATGCAAGGCACACCGCATACCGTAAATTGTACGGTGAGAGCATCACCCGCTTTGCCACCTGGGTAGTCACCCGGTGCTTTGTGAACGGACGTCACCTTGCTATCCGGAAATGTAGCGGCATAGAAACGCGCCGCCGCTTCCGCGTCTTTCTCAAACCACAGACAGATTGTGTTCTTCGCTTGCATGATCCGGTTCTCCTCGTAAGGGGCGGGTTTGATCCCCGCAGCCCAGAAAGGGCGTTACCCAGAAGGGGCATTGCGCCTTGTAGCGCAGGCCCAGATTGTGGTCCCCACACCTCGATCGGAATCACAAATGGGGTCGCCGCACCTCAAGGTGGGCGCTTTTGCGAGACTGCTAAGTCCTCATTCTATTTGGGTATTTCAGTCGCTCTGCGACGGCGGCGCACAGTGGCCAAGCCGCGCGCAGATCTTGCTAGGGTGAAATTAGAGGCAGCCTTGACTGGGTGGGAGGGCGCTGCAACCGGAACAGCCGGAGATGCTGCGGGCAAGCGGCTGCGGCCGCGACTGCGGGCGGCAGCCGGGGGCACCGGGATCACCAGCTGGGGCGAAGCCGAAGGCCAGGCCACTGCCGTGATCACTGAATTGTTGGCGTAGCCCGGTCGCGCTTCTCACGGCCATCAAGCGCTAACAAATTCCGCGATGAACTGCGTCGCGGGTGCAGTTTCCAGATCTTGCCAGCTGCCCATTTGGGTGATGCGCCCGGCCTCCATCACAGCGATCTTCTGTCCGAGCGTGCGTGCATCCGCAGGATCGTGTGTGACGATCACGGTTGGAAGCGCCAATTTCTGCAAGTATTCTGCGAGAAAGCTGCGTGTTCTGCGACGTGCATGAACATCCAACGCCGCGAGCGGTTCATCGAGCAGCAGCGCACGCGGCTTGATCGACAGGGCACGCGCTAATGCTACGCGTTGCTGTTCGCCCCCCGAAAGGTGGGTCGGGTAACGGTGCTTCAGATCGTTCAACTCCAGTGCGTGCAGTGCTTCGCTCACTTGAGCAGTGATCACCGCCGCGTCCCGAGCCGCCTGAGCAGAGCAGGCGCTGCG
>DATJEQ010000475.1:0-4533 GCA_035496495.1 Polyangiaceae bacterium | reverse complement strand
AACTTGCGCGGTGCTCCCGATTCTAAGGGCTGCGGCTTAGCGGGCGTGGCCGCTTCAGCGGGAGCAGCCGGTGCCGCTGCTGCCGGCGACGCGGGCGCTTCAGATGCAGCCGACGCTGCGGGCCCAGCGGCTTGAGGTGCAGCGGCTTGAGGTGCGCCTGCTTGAGGTGCGCCTGCTTGAGATGCGGCTGGCGCTGGCGCTGGCGACTCGGCAGGAGCCTGCGTAGCTTGGCCTGATCCACAAGCGAGCGCGCACAACACGGGGACCACCATGAACTGATTTTGGATCTTCATAAGAACTCCGTTAGGTTGGACTGCCGTATAGCAGAGCTACTGACACACCTGGTAAATTGTGGGGTCGCACGCGCAGGGCCCGGGGGAACTGAGGTAGTTCTGTGGCGCGATGCACACGTTCTGTGCGTCATAGGTCGAATTGCTACAGTACCAGCAGCCGCCCGCGCCAAACACCGTGCAGTAGACGTCGAAATTGCACGCACAGCACCTATTATCGACGCCGGCGTCGGATACGCCGCCACCGGCCGTACCCGGAGAGCCACCGCCACCCGGAGGAAACCCGGTGTCACCACCTGTTATTCCTGGAGTGCCTCCATTGCCCTGCCCCCCGTTACCTTGGCCGCCGGTGCCCTGTGTTGAGCCGGCTTGCACCGAAAGCCGTTGCGCGGCCGCAGTGGCGTCCGCCCAAAGCGGAATCGCTAAACCTCCGTCTGCACCCGGCTTTGCTGCTTCATAGATCACACTCACGAGTTGCGCCGTCGTCAATGTGGGGAACTGCTGGGCCAGCCGCGCAGCGAGGTTCGCAACCTGTGGCGCAGCGAACGATGTCCCATCTACGGCGCACATCGTTTGACCGGGCACGGCGACACCGAAACCCGGCGCGTACAGCACCTCCCCGGCGAACGGCGAGAAATTGTGTGCTTGACCCGGCCCCGCTCCGCTGCTGCTCACAATCAGCATGTGTTGCATTGCATCTGGGTACTTTGCGGTCAACACAGCGATCTCGCTGCTCAGGTTCATTCCCGAGTTGCCCGCTGAAAGCACGAGCAACGTGTTGTCGCGAGTGTTGGGCTCCATATGTTGAATCAATGCAGCAATTTGAGCCATGAAGACGAACTGCGCCGCCTTCCACGAGCTATAGGTGCCGTTGCAGGCCTTGCCGTGCGCGCAAGTGCCGGAAATGCATTGCGGCAAAGTCACATCCATTTCGCACGCGCTGCGATCGACCTCGTCGTTGGGCTCAGCGAGCGATTGCAGCGACATGTTCACCACCAACCGATGCCCCTCCGCGGCCGCACCTGCGGCGACGCGCGCCAAGCCAAACACTGGGTCGGTGGACTGCGAACCAATACCGTACGCACCCACCGTCAATCCATTCTCTGTCAAGAACGCCTGCACCTCAGCGCCATGCGAGCCGCAGTGATCGACTCCAGCAAAGCTGTCGAACTGAGCAATAGCTGCGCCGTTGAGCGAAATGGGGGTGAGCGAAGTGGCCCCTGAAAGATCCACAACGTCGGCTGACACCGTGACGGGCACATCCGGCGTGGCCGCCGCCCAGCCAGCCAATAGGTTAGCTGCCGTCAGGAAAGTATCTTCCTGCCCCGGTGTGACTTTCACCCAGTACTCGCCAGCAGCGGGGATCTGCGCGAACAACGAGGCCCCTTGCTGCTGAACAAGGTCCGCCACTCCGCTGCCGTCTTCAACGGCCGGATCCATCAGCAGAAAGACCTGCCCGGGGGTTGCAGTTACGACGGACGGCTGATTGTAGAAGTCATGATATTCGATCGCCTCCGGCGGCGCTGAATTCAACGCGGTGAGTGTCGCGCCCCGCAACACTACTGGTGCAGGAGCTAAAACGACACCGCTGTCGCTCTGAGTCTCATGGGCAGTGCTACCGCCTGTGCCGCTGTCCTGCATGGGTGGGTTGCTGCCCGCATCCAAGCCCGCGACGCCTCCGCCGCCGCCACTTCCAACGCTGCAAGCGACGGCAATGAGCAACGCCACAACTGGACTGCTCAAGCGAAAGTATCGCGAAGCGTTCATTTCTAGGTCTCCCAGTAAGGTTGAAGCGTTGGTTTACCACCTAAGACGACCGTGGCCTCGTCCAACCGCGCCAAGTTCTGTATAACTTGCTGGAATTATTGATATTTTTACAAGCACTTCGGCACGTCATGGGAGCTCGGCGGCGCATCACCTTCGGCGGCGAGGCTTGCCGCCGCGACTGCTTTCGATGAAATCTCGCCGCCCAATGCCTCGAAACAAGCTGGCGCTCGGGACTGGAATTGCCCTCAGCCTAATTGCGGTATTGGGCGTCCTGCTGCTTTCGCAATCGCGGCAGGGGTCCGTACAGCCCAAGCCCATTGTCTCGACCGAAACACCCATTCCGGAATGGGATGTCATTGTGGTGGGCAGTGGCATTGCAGGGCTGTCGGCCGCCTATGAATTGGGAATCGGCGGCGCGGATGTGCTCGTCACCGACATGGCGTCTGTCTTCGGCGGGCACGCCGTCATGGCCACCGGGGATCTGTGCCTGGTGGGCACGCCGTACCAAGAAGCGCACGGCATTAAGGATACTCCGGATCTTGCGTATCAAGATTTCGTCGCTTGGGGTGAAGATCCTGACTTGGATTGGGTGCGTTATTACGTCAACCACTCCAAAGAGGAGATCTACGACTGGGTCACCGGCATGGGTGTGACGTTTGAGACGTTCGCCACTCCGGCGGGTAACTCGGTCAAGCGCACGCACCGCACCAAGGGGCGCGGGATTGGCTTGGTCACCCCCGTATTTCAAGAGTGCGCTCGTCGCAGCAACATCAGCTTCCGCCTCAACACCAAGACGGATCGATTGCTCACCCGCGACGGGCGCGTGGTCGGCGTCGCTACCACGAACACGCGCACCTTAGAGCAGCAAGAACTCTACGCCGATGCGGTGATCCTCGCGACCGGTGGCTTTCAGAGCAACCTCGATATGGTGCGAGAGGCGTGGCCAAAGAACGCGCCCTTCCCTCCCCGCTTCTTGATTGGCTCAGGCATCAATTCAATGGGCTCAGGCCATAAGATCGCCCATGAGATCGGCGCTGATCTGGTGCGGATGGACCACCAATGGAATTACATCACCGGCCTGCCCGATCCACGGTTCCCCGGCAGTGAGCGCGGCCTCAATGCGCTCAACCCGGATTCAGTCTGGGTGAACGCCGAAGGCAAGCGCTTCATTGCCGAAAAAACCAGCGCCAAGTTCGGCTTTCCCATCCTGATGAAGCAAAAGGGTGCCACGTATTGGTCCATCTTTGCTGAGAACACCAAGCATTCATTTTGGATCGCGGGATCGGATTGGAGCTCCTTCGACGCCATTGAGAAACAGATCTTTTCAAACCCCGCTTTGGTCAAATCCGCCTCCACCATCGAGGAGCTGGCCGACAAAGTTGGGCTACCCAAAGCGCAACTGCGCGCCACAATCGATCATTACAACGAGATGGTTGAGCGTGGAGTCGATGACGAATTTGGACGCTTCGGCCCAGACAAGCCGTTCAAGCCCAAGCCCGTTTTGGAGCCACCCTTCTACGCCGTGCAGTTCTTCCCGCTCACACGCAAGAGCATGGGCGGGGTGGCTATTGATACGAGCGGTCATGTTGTGGATGGGAACAAGCGAGTCATTCCCGGGCTCTATGCGGCGGGCGAATTGACCGGGCTCGCGGGCATCAACGGCAAGGCCGGCTTGGAGGGCACCTTCATCGGGCCCTCGATCATCACCGGAAGGGTCGCCGGCCGCAGCGCGCTGGCGGATTTGAACGCGCGGCGCCCCGCCCCTGAGCCGCAGTCGTTGCCACAAAAGGCCGCCGCCCCAACAGGTGAAAGCGCTCCCTCGAACGGTGAAAGCACCGTGGCCCAGTGCATGACATGTCACCAATTGCCCGATTTGATCTCAAAACCGCGCCCCGGTTACTGGCACTTTGAAAAAGTCCACAATGTTGTGCTCAGCCGGCAATACGACTGTATGAAATGTCACGCCGAGCTGGGCCCCAGTTACGACGCCGCGCATCATCACATCGATCACCTGGGTCAATCCTTGGTGTGCCCCACCTGCCACTCGGGCGAAGATCGCTAGCGATCGGCCTTTCTGCTAGGGTTGCCCAGTGCTGAGGAATGGCCCAGTGCTGTGGAGTGGCTCAGTGCTGAGGTGGCGCATGACCCTCGCGCGCGGCGGTCTCGTCGTGGGGCTCGCGTTTGGGGGTACTGCGTGCTCGGATGGCGATGCGGATACTGCGGCCAACACCCAGACCAACACCCAGGCGGGCATCGCCGCAGCCGCCGCGCGCGGTACCCTGCTGGTCGGCTACTACACGAAGGACAGCTTCGATGATTTGGAGCAAGTGCCCGATTGCCCTGTTTTGTGGGGGTTGCAGGGAGGCAACTGGACGATGCCCACGCTGCGCACACAGAACTTTGACGACGCCGTCACGGCAAAGGGAACGTTGTTACTTGGCGATGAGATGATCGGCACCGCGCAAGCGCAGGCCCA
>DATJEQ010000474.1:0-4723 GCA_035496495.1 Polyangiaceae bacterium | reverse complement strand
TCATTGGTGTTCAGGTGGGAGGGAGCTTCACTCGCGCCATGCCCAGCGACAGCATTCCCGACCCGATCAGCTTCGGCAGCGCAATAGGTGCCCGCTATGTTGCAAATGCGGGAACCTTAGCCACGACGCAAACGATCGTGTCGAACTACCGCATCTATCAGCGTCTCACCACCGACAATCCGTAGACCTGATCGTTGGTTTCTAGCGGGGCACAATCTCGGTCAGTTGGGTTCCGCCAGCGTAGCCGTAGCTGACGTTGACGTCGAAGCCGTCGACGATCACGCCCACCGGCTTATTGCTGAGCAAGGTGTGCACGCCGTCGGCGGTTTGGTCACCTGGGGAAAGGGCTTTGTCTGGATCTTTTAGCGGGTCGATCACAGGGAAGGTGAGTTGGCAGCGGTACACGGTGAATTCCTTCGCGGCTGCGCCGGTGAGCGTTTGGCCTAAGCCGTTGCTGTCTTGCGCGAGGCAGCCGGGGATGTCTTCAATGGGCTGTGAATCCAAACGAATCGCTGCGTCTAGCGGAGCCACAACCCGGAGAAAATCGAAGGCGTAGCGATCGGGTGTTAGGAAGACGTACGAGCTGCGGTACTGTTCGACCGGCGGAATGATCAAGAAACTCGGATCGCCGCCGGGCAAGCGAGCGGGGATTCCCGCGGCTTGCTGACTGGCCGTCACGTTGCCCAACATCACCGGCTCATCGCTTTCGATCAGCAGATCTTGCGTTGATTTGAGCTCAACGAAGTCGCCCTCACCGGCAAGGGTCAGACGTTCGAAATCGGGCAACGTGGTGGTCACGTGCGTTTCCCCGGCGGCGGTTGCGATGATGCGAAAAAACTCCGGCTCAGGGGCGACGCCCAACGTCGCTCCAGCGCCAGCGAGGGCCAGGCTGCGATTGAACTCCACGGGTGCCACGAAGCGTTTGCCGGCGGTGCGGATGGGGTCGAGCTGCTCCTCCAAATGATCGGCGCAGCACTGCCGCTCCGCAAGGTGGCGGAACCAAGGGGCATCGCTGGCTTCACTGCCGCTGAACGCGATCACCGGGCCGTCCGAGTCGATCAATGAGCCGGTGAAGTCTGCATTGAAGTCCCCTGTTTCAAGGTTGAGCACATCGAAGGGGTTGAGCGTCGTCTCGTAGGTGTCCTTCGCGGCAATTTCCGGAACGCTGCCGCCAGCCACGACCCGCGTGCTGGGTGTGACGCGGATTTTCGTGGTCTGTCGCGTGCCGACAATGGTCAAGAACGCGCGCAAATCGGCGTGGGGGTTGCTCGGGTCGAAATTCGTTTCTGGATCGCTGGTCGAAGCAATCGTTTGCGGCCACCCCAGGGCGACGTAGTGGTTCTCCACTCGCGCGGAAGCCCCCATCGCTTCAACGGGCTTGAGCAGGGAAGCGTCGTTCGAGAAGACTCCCACGTTGTCGAGCGGATTGAATTGATAGGCGACCACCGGCACGCTGGTGGTGATGCGAAAGGCGTGGCGCGTGAGTGCGGTGTTGGTGCCCGTGTTGTACTGGCCCGCTGGGGACCCATCCACTTCGCGCGGCCCGAGTAAGAAGGTTTGCAGCCCGAAGGGCGCGATTTTGGCTTCCGCGATCAGTGTGGGGTTAGTCGGGTCGCCGGGAAGACCATCGTCGATCTGAATTTGAACCGATGCGGGCAAGCCATCTTGCGGATTGCTCACCACCACCGCAAATTGCTGCGCGGCGGCGTTTTTCGATTCATCGATCATCGCGTTGTCGAGATCGACCGCCCAATACTCGCAACCGACATTGCTGCGTTGATCGCGCGCCAAAGTACACAAGTGCGCGCATTCGCCACCCAGGCAACCGTAGCCCGCGTCGCCATCACAGGTTTTCTCGTAGGAAGTCTTGCTGCCTTGTGCATTGCAGCGCAGTACGTCTTGTCCGTCACACACCCCAAGATTTGGCATGCATTTTACGCATTTACTCAGCGGCGCGCTGCACAAGAGCCCTTCTGATTGGCAATCTTCCTCGCGTTGCCAGTGATTGCCAGTGAACTCCGCCACACAGCGCTCCAGCACCCCTGAAGTACAACGCGCCAAATCCGGCAAACACGAGAGCGGAGCAGTTTCAGGCGCGACCCAGCGATCCCCGCGATCGAAAGAGCAGCCCACAGCGCATGCGCTGAAAGCAGCACCCAAAAGGGCGGCCCTGACGGCACTCGCACCGCGAGAGAACTTCCAAGCAGGCATGTTCAATAGCGAACTTGGAACTGATCGGTTGCAGCGGCGCGCCACGAGTTCGTCGCTAGATCGTTGTAGCCGAGCTGCCCGTAGTCAAAGTCGTCGAGCTGCGCCAAATTGACCAGGATGGAAACGTTGCCGCGCGGAAGGGCTCCTTCGGGGAGCAGCGCCTCTAAATCTGGCAATTGAATTTCCTTGTGCAGCATGGGGCTTACCACCAGCCAATCGACCAGGCCCCCGGCGCTCTGCAGATCCACCACGGCCAAGCTCACTTCCGGCCCACCGGTGACCCAATCGAGCGAAATGGAGCGAGCGTCCCAAGCGCCGTTGGGAGCGGGCGCGATCAATTGCGGGATCTCCAAGAAATCCTTGAGCGCCAAGACGTTCGCCGTGGTGCTGGCAGCAAGAGGCCCAATGTCCGATTCCGGCAGATCGCCCAGAAGGCCGGTGACGGCGTGTGCATTCGCGACGTATTGAGCATTTTGCAAGCTGCCGACGAGTGGCGGCACCCCGACGAACTCCAATTGTGAAGAGGTGGGCAGCAGCGCGCTCTTTTGGTTGGAAGGCAGAATCGCGTAGCCCTCTGTGCCAATCCGCAACGCAACCGCGACCTCAACTCGATCCGGGCCGCGCGGTGTAGGGCTGGGGCCAGTGATGGAGAAGCGCAGCGACTGATCGAGCGTGTTGTCCATCTTGATGAATACGTCGCTCGTCACGCCCAGTGGCTCGGTTGCCACCCCGCGCACTAAGCCGATGGCGTACGCCTGGAAAAACGGGGGCGTTGCGGTCAGATCTTCCACGCCTGCCAGCGCGTACAGGGTCAAGTTGCCCACTTGGGCGTCCGTGCGAAATGCGTAACCCTGCGAAGAACGACTGTCTTCGGTGACTGCCAGCGAGGGGCGTGGCAGTTGAAATGGGCGCCAAGGGTTGTGCGACAATTGAAAGAGGTAGGCCACTCGGCGCTGCGATGAAGTAACAGGCGGCGGAACGTTGCCCCAATCGTTGCTTTGAAATTCGCCGTGCGTGGGCCACACCAGTTGACCCTCCACTTGGGCGCCCACCCCAAAGCTTCCGCTGGGCACGAGGGGAGGGTCACTCTGCGGAGGCACGCAGGCCGGCGACAAGATCGGATCTAGGTAAACCGTGGCGTGATCGACGGGCACATCCACGAACGTGATGGGCTGAAAACACTTTTTTGCCAGCGTGATCGTCTGCGTAGGCCCAAGCGAGCCGCTGAAATGGACGAGGCCCGCCTGATCCGTCCGCCCTAGCGTTGAATTGGCCTCCTTGGGATCACTGCCCAGCATCACGGTCACATCCGTTAAAGGCGAGCCCGCGAAGTTATCCAATACCAACACCTGCAGATCGTTCTCCAGTGCGTGCCCACTGAGCCCGCCGCGGAAGCCGTCGCTGCTGTCGCTGTAGGTGAAGGCACCGAGTACACTGTGCTCCGTGCCGTCCTCGTTCACGGTGGTGATGGGCTTTGCGCCGGCGGTGCCGGCGGGAGTTTGGCAATCGAGTTCTTGCGACTGATCTGCGGGCGAACGCAGTTCCAGTACATCACAGGGTTGTTGGTCGATAGAAACGGTGGTCTGGTCCGTCCAGCTCACGCCTTTGCCGAATAAGGTGATACGCGTACCACCGGTGGTCGGGCCCACGGCCGGGTCGGCGTAAAAAGAATCATAAACAAAGCCCGCGCGCAATGTGGCCTTCGAACTCGCGTCGTCCCCATTTTGCACCGTGACATCGACCGCACCCGGCTCGCCCGGTGGGACAATTACCTGCAGGCGGTTTGGATCAATGGGCACAATGTCTGCGCTGGGCACTTCGGTGTCAGCGAACCACACCCGCGCTTCGCTGCTGAAGCCGGTGCCCCGTACCAACGCCCGAACCCCGCCTTTGAACGGCCCGATCGACGGATTGACGCCCGCGACTGAATGCGCGGCGAGCGGGGGCAGCGAGGCATCCGTCGCATTAGGTGCATTGCCCACCGGCAACATGCCCCCGTCGACGTCGCTGAGCCGGTGCAGGTTGATTGGCTTGCTGCGGCTCAAACAGCCGTAAAGAAGCAGCGCCCCGAGCAACGCGATCAGGGCGGCTTGAGCAGTAGGCAAAAAACGGAGCCTGACCATTACAGGAAACGTACGGTGAAAGCGGGCGGAGGGCGAGCCGAAGGCGTATACTGAACTAACGTATAGTACTCATCGATATGGCCGTGATCCACAACATATCGTAAGGATGCCGCGCTATGTCGGAGCCCCTAGCACAGTCCCCCGAGCCGCCGTTCTTCACTGCTGCGGAAGGGACAGCTGGGCAAGGGGTCGCCCACGAAGCGGGAGACGAAGGCGCCGCTGATCCAGCGCTGCCGGCCCAACCCGACGAACAACGCAGCGGCCAAAACACGGAGCAACGCAGCACGCCGCACAATCCCGGCTTCATCTTCTTTGGGATCCTGGCCTCCGTGGTGCTCAGCTTGGATGTGGCGAGCAAGTCCTGGGCTGAGTTCGAGCTGTCACGCCGT
>DATJEQ010000473.1:0-10768 GCA_035496495.1 Polyangiaceae bacterium | reverse complement strand
TGTTGACGGAGTCGGTTTCGTCCTTCAGCCACTTCTTGTCTTCGTAACTCATGCCTTTAGTGTCGATCTTGGAAAGCTCTTCGCTGCGTTTCTTCAGCGTGCTGTCCACGTCGCTGGTTTGCGACAAAAGGCGCTGAGCGCGGGCTTTCTGTAACGGCAATTCCACGAACACGACGTGGCTGGCCATACTGATCTGCTGCACTTGCGTGGAGAGCGTCGCGGCGTCGTGCTCGCCCAGCTTGCGCTTGTTCTGCTCAATGCTCTTTTGCGCGTCGCTGCGATCCTTTAGGTCGTCTTCCAGGCTTTGCTGCACGCCGTGTTCCAAGGCGTAGGACGTGGAACCGTAGAGATCCGGCTTGCTGCCGCCGGCTTTTTCGACCACTTGTTCATTCGCGCTGGCGATGCGGCTGGTGAGCACATTCTTGTCGCGAGTGACGAAGTCGTCGACCACCTGCGCATTGGCGAATCCCTCACTGTAGCTTTCGCTGCGCCCCTCGGCATTGGCCAGGTTGTAGAGCTGCTCCAAGTACGCGGCGTCATTGCTGCGAACCTTACTTGGGAACTCGGGCAAATCACGGGTCGCCGCTTGGGCAGCACTGTCCGTCGCCGCCAAGCGTTGTCCGGTTTGATCCAAGTCGCTAGGAAAGGTGACCGCGTACGCCGGCTGCGACGTAGAGGAGACCATTTTTGGCCCTTGCTGGCGCGGACCACACCCCGTGCTGCTCAACACCGCCACGCACCCGACGATCAACCACAACCCTTTGAACTGTTCCATGCCGCGCACTCTAGCCCACACACAGCCGCAGCGCGCAACGCAATAAACGACAAATGAACTTCAAAGGATGAGCTTTAACAGTTGAAATTCATTAGATCTTTCACAGGGATCGGTGGGGCCGTTAATGTGCAAATCCAGATGGGCGGCGCGCGTTTAGACGGCGCCGGAGGGCGATTCATTCAAGCGTCACTTCTGTCAGTGATGTGAGCTGAAAGAGTTGATGATGTCAGGAACTTTTGGAGGGGTCGCTCGTCATAGTGACGATGCGATTGCCAACGGGGATTGGGCGGAAGCTGTTCTTGCTTGTGATGTTCGTCGGGGCGGCGGTCATCACAGCGGTCAGCTTGGGCTACTTTGATTCGGACGAGCTGCCGCCCTTTGTCATCGAGCGGCTGCCCGTGGTGAAGTTTCCATCACTCTGGCTCTTGGCGCTCAAGGTGCACGTGGCGAGCGCATTGGTTTCGTTGCCACTGTGCTTGTGCTTGATGATGCGTGGGGTGCAACGTCGCCCCCTGCTGCATCGCTGGTTGGGAAGGGTCACGGGGGCGTGGGTGATGGTCGGATTGGTTCCCTCGGGCGCTGTGCTTGCGTTCAACGCCAAAGGCGGTGTCCCAGTGAGCGCCGGGTTTTTGCTTTCCGGGGCAATCATCGCATATGGGATGGTTTACGGTGTGCTCGCCGCTCGGCGGCGGGACATGGTCGCTCATTCGCGCGCGATGCGTCACGTCGTTGCGCAGATGAGTGTGGCGGTATTTTCGCGTGCGATGATCGTCGGGTTCGACGTGCTCGAATTCGACCCCGACGTCGCGTACGTGATCTCGCTGTGGGTCCCTGTTTTGTTCACGGCCGCGGTCGCTGAAGCCGTGTCGCGACGCTCTAGGTTGTCCTTGGGCAACTTCTTAACCCTTGTCACTCAGACCATGAAAGGCCCTTACCATGCGCTCAAACCGCACACTGTATTGGTGCGCGCTCGTTCTTACGGTCATTCCGTCGCTCGCCACGGCCGCTGAACTGTCGCTCGTCGATTGGGCGAAGCAGCGCATTGAGCAGGGGCTGCTCTCGCCACTTGCAGAGCGCGAAGGGAAACGCAGCCGCTTTTCGCGTTCTCGCCCCATGCCGCACCAGCGTCGCGTGCGCATCGTGCAAGCCGCCTACAGCACCGACAAATCTGGCCGCAACTTCATGCCCTTCGCAGTCGACATCCGCTACGGCTCAGACGATTGGGAAAAAGACGACATCACCGGCTGCGTCTACCAAGGCAGCGCCAACATCTTCATCAAAGTCGGCGAAGAATACCGCCCCGCCGCGTTCCTCCTCGGCAAGAACGTCGACCCCGTTCCCAACGTCTGCGAAACAGCGCCAGCGTCCTGACTATCAGATCACGCCATCAACTCGACGAGCGGGCCCTGGTACTCGGGGCGATCCACTAGGTCGCGGTCGCCGAAGTAGTTGATTTCGGTGCGGCCCATGGCGTGCGCGAGGCTGACTAGGAGCTTGTTGTGGGGGACGCGCACGGTGTCGCTTTCGATGTCGCGCAGGCGCAGGTAGCGACCGAGCTTCAGCGTCTTGCCGCCGCCGCCGGCGATCACGATGGGGTGTCGCATGTGTTGGTTGTCGTGGCCGAAATGGCCGAATTCGCTGTGCCAATAGATGATCGTGTTATCGAGCATCGTGCCGCCATTCGGGTCCATAGGATCGGGCACATTGGCGAACTCTTCGAGCACGGCCGCGAAGTGTGTCGCGGCCCAACGCAGGCCAGCGGTGTAACCCACACGCAGCGTATCTAGGGTGGCGCCGGTGGCGCCCCAATAATCGTGCACTAGGTTCTCATGGTAGCGGTACATGGCGCCGTACATCGCTGCCGCGCCGGAAGCTTGCACTTCGGGAACGTCGGTGTAGAAATTCGGGTAGTCGTCCAAGATGCGCAACGTGGCGCAGCTGGCACGCCCGCAAGCGAAGGCTTGTGCGATCACCGCAGCGTGTGCGCGCGCCACGGGCTGCACCAACGTATAGTCCGCCAGATCGCCGGTGTTGGCCGGCACATCCGTGCCCTTGGTCGTGCATTGCCCCACAGCCATTGCGCCGCCCGGCATCTTCAACAACGCCGCCATCGCGTCGCGGTGCGCTGTGATCTTATCTTTCTCGACGCTGGCTAAGCGCGCTTCCAATGCAGCAAGTTGTGCCTGCCCCGCGTTGATGATGCGATTTTCCCCGTCGGCATAGTCGATCATGGGGGTGCCTGCGGCTGGCGGCATGAAATCGGCAGGGAAGCACTGCTGGAACAGGGCTGCGGGGCTGGTCTCCGGATCGCGGCCGATACCCGCCGAATCGAAGCTCATGCATTTCCAAGTGCCGGCACCGGAAACAGACGCAGTGGGCAACACCGGAGCACCGAGCAGCCCGTGCAGCACGAAATCCAGGGACGGGTGATTGTCAAAGTTACCGCTGCGATCTGCCGGAGCCTGGGCCCCCGTGAGCATCGTGCCTTGTTCGTTGTGCCCGTGGTTCGCGTACAGGTTCGGGCGGGTGTTTTCCTTGATGCATTGGCTGTCGAGGCCGTCGATGATCGTGATCTTGTCGCGCCACGGCATCATCGCGTTCATGATCGAGTTGTCGTACTCGAAGGTCAGCCCCGAGAGCGCCTCGTCTTGGGTGAGCGGAGCCGTTCCATCCATGTTGCGCGGGATCCAATAGTCGCGATCGACGCCATGCGGCGTGCGCACCGCCAAGAATCGCACGGGAGCTGTCGCGCTCTGAGCCCGGGCAGCTCGTCGAGCGGCGCCTGCCACCAGCCCTGGGATGAGCGCGGCCGAACCTGCAAGAACGAAGTTCCGACGACTGATCATGACTACTCTTTCCTTCTTTCGATGAAGGTCGGATCCCGCACAATGGCGACCAGTAATTCCTCAAACGATCCGTTGCTCGTCTTGAACGCGTCGTACGCCGCGCCCGAAGCGCGCACCGTTACGGGCGAACCGTAATCAGCGCCCAGCAAGAAATGCCCGAAGCGCTGCACCAAGCACTGCCCGAAGCGCGGATCTTGCGCGATCGCGGCGGAAACCTCTGCTGGCGTGTTGTATTGCATGCCGTTCCACGTCACTTGCGCCTCCACCGGTTTGCCGTCGGGGTAGGTGGTTTGCCAGGTGCCGTCACCGGCGTAGCTCTCGAAGGCCAGGCCGACTGGATCCGATGTGGCGTGACAGGCGCCGCAAGTGGGGCTACTGCCGCGCGCATCGGCGATCTGCTTGATGGTCGCATCCGCCCCCACCAGCATCATCTGGGCGGCCTGAAGATCGATGTTGAGCGGTTTGATGTCCAGACACATCGCGTCGCGGTAGACGCCCATACCGCGGCGCACCACGTTGTCGCGGCCCTTCTTGCCGTGCGACACGAGCCAAGCGCCCAGAGTGAGCAGCCCGCCGCGTTGGGCCGGATCCAGATCGAATGCGGCAACACCGGCAGCGGGCTGGGTTGCGCCGTAATACGTCGCGACCTCAGTTGAGCCCCAAGTGTGATTGGACGTCAGCAACGTCGAGAGCGATCCACGATTCGTCACTACGACGTTTTGCACGAAGGCGTTGTACTCGTCTTGCAGCCCCGCGATGAGCGTCGGATTCAGCCCCGTTTCGACGCCCTGGCTTTGCAGCGTCGACATCTTGAGCCATTCCCAGAAGAAGCGCTGCCAGATCGAGGCAGTGCCGTCCATCAAACGGCGCGCGTGTTGCTCGCGCACAGTGGGGTCATGGAGCATGCCGGCTTCGGCATCAGTGAGCAGCGCTTGATCGGGCCCTTGATCCAGCAGTGAGAACGACATCAACGACGCAATTTCATAGTCGTCGATCGGCACGATGCCGGTGCCATCGGGCCCTATCTCGGTGCGGTACAAGAACTGCGGCGCGAGCAGTACGGTGCGCACCATTGCCGAGAATGCCCAATCGGGCCCGTAGGTGGCGACCGTGTCGTCGTACACGCCGCGAATTTCGGTGCGCTCGGCTGTCGTAGGTGGACGACGGTACGCGGCGGGTAGGAACCAATCGAGGAAGGCATCGACGCATTCCGTCGTGCCAAAGGTGGTGCAGCGAGCGGCAGCCGCGCCTTGTGTGGCCACCCAAGTGCCAATGCTGCGCGCCGCTTCGGTGTATTGAGTGGCGTTGCCGGTGTCGATGCGCGCTGCGGAAGCGATGTTCGTCAACCCGTACTCACTGCCGCCGACAGGCAGGTCCACCGTTGGTGCGCCGGGGAAGAAGCGCTGCACCTCGCCATTGTACTGCGTGGGCGTGAGTCGCCACACGCGCGCTTGCAGACGCGGATCAGCGGGATCAGTGCCTGGGCCTCCACCGACATTGCCGGTTACCGCCGTGCCGCCTGCGCCAGGTCCGCCACCGCCAGCGGGGCCTGTCTGCATGACCCCCGTCGTGCCGCCGCTGCCGGACACGCCGTTACCTCCAGGACCGCTACCGCCTGCTGCGTTGCCGTTCGCGTTGGCGTCAGTGCTCGACTTGCCGCTGCACCCAAACGCTGCCAGTGCCAGCAGCGCAATCGGCGCCAGCCGTGAGATGTGAAAAGCCTGCACTGCCGTCTAGTTTACACGTTCCGTACCAAGTCGCACCTGCGCCGCGAGCGTAAAATCCATTGATATTTCAATAATGTAGGAACAAGGCGCAGCTCGCCCCCGCGCAGTTGGGGGCCATGGTCTACACCCATGCCCGACGACTGGGGGCTACCGCCATCGGGGCAAGGAGATCGGGTGGAGGGCCCATTGACCTTCACCTGCAGGGCACCGTCACGTTTGGATTGCCCGGCTGCCGAAATAGATCGAATCCCCAGTGATGCGCGCTGGAATTCCGAAGGTGAGCGGCAGGTTGGGCGAGCCGTGACCTGCCTGGAGGCCGGCGACGATGGGGACGGTGAGGGAACTCAGGCGTTCGCGCACGACGGCTTCGGCGCTGACGCCGTAGTCACCGGGCTCACAGTTGTGGAATTGACCCAGCACGACGCCGACAACGTCGTTGAACACGCCGGCTTGGAGCAACGCGGTCAACATGCGATCGATGCGATAGGGCGCTTCGCCGATTTCTTCGATGAACAGCAGAGCACCGGCGGGGATGTCCAAGCGACCTGCTGCCGCTGCGCTGTGAAGAAGGCTGAGATTACCTCCAAACAAATTCCCCTGAGCTGCGCCTGATTGCCACACTTCAAGGCTTGTTACGGTTCGCTCGGCCGTGGGAGCTTCCAAGTGCGCGCAGTAAGCCTGCCACTGCGCTTCGTCCTCACCACCCAACCCAGTGACGTTCGGACCATGGATGGATGCCACCCCAGCTCGGCTGGCTTCGACGTGCAGTACCGTGGCATCGGAAAACCCGACTATCCACTTGGGCCATGAGCGCAGCGCGGCAAAATCGGCATGCGGCGTGATGCGGGAGAGGCCGTACCCCCCGCGAGCGATCAGAATTGCACGGCTGTTTTCCTCGCGCAGCGCGCCGTTGAGCTCGCTCAAGCGGCGTTCGTCACTGCCGGCGAGGAAGCCGTCGCAGGCGTAGACACCATCATCCATGCGCACTGTGTAACGTTGCCTCAATCGATTTAGCCCCGCATTGAAATGCGTGACGTCGAAGGGACCCGAGGGCGCGATCACCGTCACTGGATCTCCAGGTCGAACGGCCGAAGGGAGCAGCATGTTTTCTGCCATTTACCACAGGTCGACTGGTTTACACTCTGCTCCGCCGTGAACGGGTCAAAGTCTGCGCTGCGAATTGCCGAACGAGCGCTGCAGAAGTTGCTGCCGCTGACGGAAAAGGCTGCCAGTGCGACCAGGCACGCCTTCGACGGTGTGACCGAAAAGGCGCTGGGCGACGATTTTCAAGAGCGCGTGCAAGCGCTCAAAGATCGCTACGCGCGCTTGGGTGATGACCCGTTTGGGATGGACCCTGACGTTGCCAAGTACGGTGCGATGGTGACGGCTTTTCTGCATCGCTTGTATTTCAGGAGCGAAGTATTGGGAATCGAGCATGTGCCAGCGGGCGGGGCGCTGCTCGTTTCAAATCATTCGGGTCAATTGCCGTGGGATGGTGCAATGATCTGCACCGCGCTGTTCTTGGATTCGGACCCACCGCGGCTGGTGCGATCGATGATCGAAAAGTGGGTGCCCACTTTGCCGTTCATCTCCACTTTTTTTTACCGCGCGGGTCAAGTGGTGGGTGTACCGGCGAATGCGCGCCATCTGTTACAGCGTGGTGAGTTGGTTTTGGTATTCCCCGAAGGAGTGCGCGGCATCAGCAAGCCGTTCACCCGGCGCTACCAGTTGGAGCGCTTTGGACGGGGATTTATGCGCCTGGCGCTCGAAACGGGGGTGCCCATTGTGCCGGTTGCAGTGATTGGGGCGGAAGAGCAGTACATCAGCTTTGGCAACCTCGAGCCGGTGGCGCGCGCGCTGAACCTGCCGGTATTGCCCGTAGTGCCTCAGGTGTTGCTCGGTGGTTTACCGTTGCCCACGAAGTATCACATTCGCTTCGGCGAGCCGATGCGTTTCCACAACGCGATCACCGACGATGACGGCATCGAAGAAAACGTGTTCCTGATCAAACGCACGATTCAATCCATGCTCGATGAGGGCCTCAAGTCACGCAAAGGGATCTTCCGGTGACCCAGGGTTCAGAAAGCGACGCCATTGTGGTCACCGGCGCGTGCGGGCGACTGGGCAAGCGTCTGGTGCGGCAGCTGCACCGCGAAGGCCCAGTGATCGCGCTGGATCGAAGGCCCTTTCCGGATAAGCCCAAGGACGTCGAGCATTATCCGGTGAATCTTCTCAAGAGCAACCTGAGCGAGGCGTTCAAGGGTAGGGCCATTCGTGCGTTGGTGCACTTGGGCGTTGCGCATAATCCGCGTGACAAATCCGAACACAATCACATGTGGAACGTTGCGGGGTTTCTGAAGTTGCTCGAATGGGTGCAGCGCTATCAGATCCCCAAGTTGGTGCTGCTCTCCAGCGCCAATGCCTATGGGCCGCGTGCCGACAATGCCCAATTCTTGAGTGAAGATGCCCCGCTGCTCGCTTCGGGCGCGTTCAGTGAGATGCGGGATCTGGTCGAGGTCGACATCACGGCGCAGTCATTCCTATGGAAGCACGCCGATACGGAAACGGTGATCCTTCGCCCCAGTCACATTCTGGGTACGGTGCGTAATGCGCCGTCGAATTATCTGCGCTTGAAGGTTGCCCCAACAGTGCTGGGGTTTGACCCCATGATGCAGGTGGTGCACCAGGACGATGTGGTGCAGGCTCTGCGCATGGCAGTGCGACCGGGAATGCGCGGTATTTTCAATATCAGTGGGCCGCCGCCGCTGCGGCTTTCCAAGGCGCTCAAGTTGCTGGGGCGCTCTAAAGTGGCCGTGCCCTACAGCGCGGCGAAGCTCGCGATGGACGGATTTTGGCGCATGCGTATTGCTTCTTTCCCCGCGCCGGAATTGGATTACATTCGCTTCGTGTGCATGGTCGACGACTCCAAGGCGCGTAACACCCTGGGTTATTTCCCAGAGCATGGCCTGCTGGCCACCTTGCGCGCGGTCGACGATGAGAGGTGGGATTGATGCGCTCATTCGCGCGCTGTCAGTGGCCGTTTTGGGTCGTAGTCGTGCTGGGCGTCGCGAATTGTTCACGCCGCGAGTCGAAACCCAACGAAACGGATCGCATTGGCGTGCCCGTGCCGAAGGCGGCCGTGTCGGCCCTGGGCGCCTATGCTCGCACCGGGCACACGCCGGGCAATCGCGAACTGCCCACTGTTACGCCACTTGACGGCGGTGTTCGCAAGCCGTCGAAGCCTCAGGTTTCGGATGGAGGTGTGCCCCTGTGAAGCGGCTCCAAGGATTATTGCTTGCTGCTGCGCTGGGGATCCTGGGGCTATGGGCCAGCGTCGGCTGCGGCAGCCGACGCCTCCCGACGTTGCCGCCCCCTGAATACGAGCGGCCGGAGGCGTCTCCCTGGCCGCCTGCGTCTGCTGCGCCATCCGCGGCTCCCGCTGCTGTTCCCGCTGCTGCTCCCGCTGGCAGCGCAGCCACTGGTGTCAGTGTTCCCGCGGAGCAGAGCCCGGAAAGTGTCGACCCGGCGAAAAACCCGGAGTAGGATTGCAGTAGGTAGTTTCTTTGGCGCGCGACAAGTCTTTTAAAGGTGGCCGATCCGGCAATCGAGCCCCAGCGCGACAAGACGGCGGCTCACGCACGCGCGACGGATCACGGGCGGGCGGATCACGGGCGGGTTCACGTTCTGGAGGCGAAGCGTTTCGCTCTTCTGGCCTGAAGCTCGGTGAGTTGAAAACGAGCCCAGTGCGGCTGGCACGTGGCCCTAAGAAGCGCACCGATGACGACTCACCGCGCAGGTTCGACAAGCCCCGTCCGGGTAAGACCGACCCGAAAAAATCTCCAATTGGAAAAGCCCGAACTGGAACACGCCAGAGCAAGCCCGCGAGGCATACGGGCACGTTGCGGGGCAATTGGCCAAAGCCGCAACGCGCCGAACCGCGATCTGAACGCAGTCGTACCACGGGACGGGCTGTCGCGCGCCCCAGCAGCGGCAATGACGCGAGCCGGAAGACAGCGCTGCTCGCTGCACAAGCGGGGCTTGAGAAAAAGGCCACTCAGATCGAGATCATCGATGTCACTGGCAAGGTCGATTATGCGGATTTCTTGGTGCTCATGACGGGGCAAAGCGATCGCAACGTGGCCGCCATTGCCGACGAGGTCGAATCATTCCTCGCCAAGAACGGCATGCGCGCGATGGCCGTCGAAGGGTTGCCCGAGGCCAACTGGGTACTGATCGATTTCGTCGACGTGGTGGTGCACGTGTTCCAACAAGACAGCCGTTTGCTTTACGATCTCGACGGACTGTGGATGGACGCGCGGCGCGTGCCGGTACAGGGCGCTGCGCAGAACGCCAGCGTTTCCTAATACCGGGCCTGCGAATACCAGCGCTCGAATGAAGATCTTCGTCTTCGCGGTGGGCAAGCTCAAGGAGCCGGGCTACCGCGCCTTGTGCGACGAGTACATCGGGCGCATTGCGCGCTACCACAAGGTCGACGAACAAGAAGTGAAGAGCAGTGCAGATCTGGCGCGCGCTTTCGACAAATGTTCACGCGTCATCGCCTGTGAAGTCAAGGGGCGCAGCTTGACCAGCGAACAATTCGCTAAAGAACTGGAGCGTTGGGGCAGCGCGGGGAAGGGCGATATCGGGTTTCTCATTGGCGGAGCCGAAGGAATTCCCGCCGAGCTTTCAAAGCGCACTGCGGCGCAATTGAGTCTCTCGAGCCTCACCTTGCCGCATCGCTTGGCGCGCTTGGTGCTGTTGGAGCAGATCTATCGCGCCTTCAGCATTCTGCGCGGCGAGCCCTATGCCCGCGAGTGATCGCGGAGCTGATTCGCTGGATTGATCACTTGGGCGGCTTATTGCGCTGCACCAGCCAGGCGACGAAGATCGAAAGGAAATAAAGCGCGCACAGAGGAAGCGCGAGCATGAGCTGACTGACGGCATCCGGCGGTGTGATGATTGCCGCAATGAAGAACGCCAGCACCACAAAATAGCGAGAAAACTTGAGCAGCTGCTTGTGCGTGACCACGCCCACGATGGCCAAGAAGAAGACCACCACCGGTAATTCGAAGGCGCCACCGAATGCTAAGAGCAGACGCGTCACAAAATTGATGTACTCGGTCACCATGATGGTCGGCTTGATCTCGACCCCGCCCACGTTACCGGCAAAACTCAGCAGGTACTTGAACGCCATCGGGAACGCGAAGCGCCAGCCAAAATACGCACCTCCCGCGAACAGCACTGTGGAGCTGAGTACGAACGGCACGGCCAGTCGCTTTTCCTTAGCGTAGAGACCGGGGGCGATGAACGCCCAGAGTTGATAGAAAACTATGGGCGAAGCGAACAGCAATCCGGTGATCACCGAGATCTTGATGTAACAAATGAAAAGATCTGCCGGCGAAGGGAAGTGCAGCTCGGGG
>DATJEQ010000472.1:0-17136 GCA_035496495.1 Polyangiaceae bacterium | reverse complement strand
CGCCGGCTCATTGGTCTCGCGCGGGTCAGCGGGGCACGGTCGGGGAGTGGACGTGGGTGAGCGATGGGTCACCGCGCGGAAGAGCTGGAACGGGCTCAGAGACCGTCGGTGGGTTGGCTCAGGACGTGGACCTTTCCCTCGAGGCGGGGGCTCACGAGGACGTGATTCTTGCTGTCGACGATGACGACGCCGACGCCGTCGAGGGACTCCACGAGTGGGAGTCCCTTTTCGGGGCCCAGGATGAAGACGGCGTCGTCGATGGCGTCGGCGGTGAAGGCGTCTTTGCTCCAGATGGTGACGCTGCGCGAGCGCGTTGCTGGATAGCCGGTTTTGGGGTCGATGATGTGGTGGTAGCGTTTGCCGTCCAGGATGAAGGCGCGCGCATAATCACCGGCGGTGGAGAAGGCGTGATCTTGTAGTTGGATCAGGGCGAAGGGTTCTTCTTTTTCGCCGCGCGGGTCGCGGATGCCGCTCGTCCAGGGGGTGCCGTCGGGTTTGACTCCGGCGCCGTACAGATCGCCGCCGGCTTGCAGCAGGAAGCTCTGTACGCCGCGCTGCTTCAAAATGTTGGCTGCGCGATCGACGGCGTAGCCTTTGGCAATGCCTCCCAAGTCCACTGACGTATTGGGCGCAAGCCGCACTTGGCTTTTTGCGGCGTCCAGTTCCACTTTGTGAAAGTCGATCAGCTTGATGCGTTGCTTTAGCAATTGAGGATCGGGGAGTTGGGGGCTCGCTTCGGCGGCGTCGCCGAATTTCCAAATGTTGCCCATGGAGCGAAACGTGATGTCGAAGGCGCCCCCGGAGAGTTCGCTCGCCCAACGGCTCTTTTGCAGCACTTCCAGCGTTTCTCGACTGATAGTGCGCCATTGCCCTGGGTTCGCATTGACTTGAGAAAGCTCGCTGTCGGGCTTCCACGTCGTCATCAACGCTTCGAGGCGGCGGATTTCTGTGAGCGCCGCAGCGAATGCGTCGTTCAATTGATCTTCGGAAATTTGGTGCGTGGTGTCGCTCACAAGCCGGATTTTGGTGCCCATCGCTTCCGCCGTGAGGTCCACGCGCTTCGATGCGAAAGCTGTAACCTTGTTTGGAACCGCCGCCGACGGCGCGCTCTTTGGGGCGCTATTAAGATGGGGAGCGGGCCTGCTCTCGTTGCAGCTTAGAAGGACCGTCAACGCGCACAAGCACAAAGAGAGTCGGGATCTCATGGCTCTCGTGACGTGCGCAGCACTCAGCGCCCGCTGAACACTGCTTTGCGTTTTTCTGCGAAGGCCCGCAGTGCTTCTTTGCGATCTTCGCTGTTCAAGCATTCTTCATAAAGTTGCAGTTCGCGCTCCAGCCCTTCCGCAAGTGATAACTCGCGCGCAGCGTCCACGGCGGCAAGTGCCGCGCGTTGCGCAATGGGCGCGCCTTCACGGATCGGCGCGATCCACTGCCACGTATCTTCCAACACGTTGCTGCCTTCAGGGCTCACCCGGTGGATCAGACCGGCGCTCAACGCTTCCGCGGCGCTGAGTCGCTCATTCAGCAAGATCATCTGCTTGGCTTTGGCCTCTCCCACCAGGCGAGGTAAGCGCTGAGTACCTCCCGCAGCTGGAATGATGCCCAATCCAGTTTCCGGCAGACCCAGTTGCGCGTGGATCACCGCGACCCGCAGATCGCACAACAGCGCGAGTTCGAGCCCGCCGCCCAATGCCGCGCCGTTGATCGCTGCGATCACGGGAACGGGGAAATCGTCCAACCAACCGAGGCAGTCGCGATAACTCCACACCTGTTCGCGAACCTCGGCTTCGGTCATCAACTGACGTTCTTTCAAATCCGCGCCCGCACAGAATGCACGCTCGCCTGCACCGGTGACAATCACGGCACGCAGCGTGACATCGTCGCTCAACTGCCTTTTTGCGTCGAGGAACGCGCCCAGCACCGAGCGCGACAGCGCGTTCATGCGCCCTTCCCGACACAGGGTCAAAATGGCGACATTGTCGCGAAGCGTGATGCGAAGTCCGGTCTCGTCCATACGCGCCTTTCAGGTTCGCAGGAAATGCCGCCCCAAGACCAGGGTGATTTGTCGCGGCGGTCGAAAGCCGCTAGTTTTCGCTGACCTTGACCTCACTGATCGGCGATGTGCGGCGCGTCACCTTCGAAAACGAAGAGACGGGGTTCCGCGTGCTCAAGGTCGACGTGGAAGACCCGGCAGAGGAAGTCAGCGTAGTCGGCGTATTGCCTGCAGTGGGGCCGGGAACCCGCGTGCGCCTCACAGGCCAGTTCGTGTTCGACAAACGACACGGTAAGCAATTCCAAGCCGAATCGCTGGTTCCCGTAGAGCCCGAGACAGTGGCGGGAATTGAACGCTACCTCTCCAGCGGATTGATTCCAGGCATTGGGGCGGGTTTCGCGAAACGCATCGTCGCGCGCTTTGGCACCACCACGTTGGAGATCTTAGATGCCAACGCCGATCGCTTGAACGAGGTGCCCGGCTTGGGAGCCAAGCGCGTCGCCGAGATCAAGAAGCACTGGGTTGAGCACCGCATGCTGAGCACCGTGATCATGCTGTTGCAGCCCCACGGTGGGACGATCTTTGTCGCTCGGCGCATCGTGGATCGCTACGGCGCGCGCGCCGCCGAGATGGTGCAAGGCTCGCCCTATCGCTTGGCGCTTGAAGTGCGCGGCGTCGGTTTCAAAACAGCGGATCGCATTGCGCGCAGTTTCGGCATTGCCGGCGATCACCCCGAACGTGCGCAAGCCGGCGTGATGCACACGCTCGATGAAATCACCGATCAAGGGCACACGTACTGCGAGCGCAATGCGCTGGTGGAAAAAGCCGCCCAATTGCTCGCGGTGGACGCCGTACACCCCAACACTGCAATCGATGCGCTGTGGGCCAGTGAGCGCGTCGTGATTGAAGAAGGGCGTGTTTACCCCGCGCGATTGCATCGCGCCGAACACAACGTGGCGCAAGCGCTGGGGGCCCTGAGCCAGGGCCCATTGAATTCCCTGGGCGATGCCGAGCAGCTGATAGCGGCTTACGAATCCCAGTCCGCACTCAAGTTATCCGCGAGTCAGCGCCAGGCCGTGCGCGCCGCGATTGACCACAAAATCACGGTGATCACAGGCGGCCCGGGCGTCGGGAAAACGACGATTGTCTCTGCGATTGTGAAAATATTCTCTGGTAAATCGCAGAGCATTTTGTTGGGCGCCCCCACTGGCCGAGCGGCGAAGCGGCTCTCTGAAGCAACCGGGCAGCCTGCCGCGACGCTGCACCGAGTGCTCGAATACGAACCCCGCATGCGCCAATTTCAACGGGACGGCTCGCACCCCCTGACTGCGGATCTGGTGATCGTCGATGAAGCCTCCATGATCGACATTCTGCTCGCCGAAGCGCTGCTCAGTGCCATTCCTGCCAGCGGTCGCTTGCTGGTTGTGGGGGATGCCGATCAATTGCCTTCCGTGTCAGCGGGGGCTTTCTTGCGCGATCTGATCCAGAGCGGCGCGGTGCACACGGTGCGCTTGGGAGAAATTTTCCGTCAAGACGGCGCCAGCCAAATCGTGAAGAGCGCGCACAGCATCTTGCACGGGGAAGAACCCAGAAGCGGCCGTAAGGATGAGGCGAAGGCGGATTTTTTTGTGATCGCGCGCAGTGACGGATTGCACGCGCAGAAAACCATTGTGGAATTGGTGAAGCAGAATATTCCAGAGAAATTCGGTTTCTCACCACGTGACGCCATTCAAGTGCTCACGCCGATGCACCGCGGACCCGTGGGCACCATGGCGCTCAATCAAGCGCTGCAAGCGGTGCTCAATCCAACCGGTGTAGCGTTGGAACGGCGCGGCATGACATTTCGCGTCGGCGACAAATTGCTGCAAACCAAGAACGACTACGACCGTGAGATCCACAACGGAGACATCGGCATCATTGAGCGCATTGATCCGGCAGAGCAACAACTGTGGGTGCGCTTTGACGACCGCTTGGTGGAGCTGGACGACGCGGCGTTGGATCAGGTCACGCTGGCTTACGCGATCAGCATTCACAAGAGTCAGGGCAGTGAGTACCCCGCGGTGGTGGTGCCGCTGCTCACGTCGCACTTCGTCATGCTGTCGCGAAACCTGCTGTACACGGCCGTGACCCGCGCGAAAAAGCTGTGCGTGCTGGTGGCCGATCCAAAAGCGATAGCCTTGGCACTTGCCGAAACGCGGCGGGAAGAGCGGCAAACTGGGCTCGCCGAGCGCATAAACCGTGCGCTGGAAGCCGCATTGGTTTAGTCCGCTGAGTTCACTCAGCCGGCTCGATATCAATGGGGTTGGAACCGAGCCTGGGTCGTTTCAACCCGCGGCGCTTTGCTTGCATCAGCACATGCATAAGCGAGAGAAAGATTGGCCAGCTCAATCCGTTAAGGCGCTGTTTGACACTTGATTAAGCTCAAGCTATTCGCGACACAACGGTAGGGCCCTTTGGGGTCGCAGGTCCTTTCACCGATTCTCACGAGGGTAGAATGCACTCAGTTCTTCGGCGCGTCTCGCGCGTAGGCATGATGGTGATTCCAGCATTGCTGGGCCTTTCACTCACGCAGCGCGCACAGGCGCAATCGCAGTTCCGCGCACCTGCGGGCAACGGAGATGGTGCTGACACGCACCTGTTCCGTCCAGCGCTCGACTCGAAGGGTTTCTTCACTGTCAACGGCTCGGACATCGTGGGTGCGAACGACATCAGCTTCGGGTTGGTGCTCGACTACGGCAAGAACCTGATGCGCACGGTGAATGGCAACGATCCCGTCAGCGGAACGGGTCCCGCTGCTCCCTGCGACAAGGGTGTTTGCCCCGGCGGAATTCCCGCTTTCGATCCTGCCACAGGCCTGCCCAATACCGGCCGCGGTGTCGACGCGCTGGTGGAGAATTCGTTCCAAGGCACGTGGAGCTTCAACTACGGCATTGAGAACGTGGCCGTGGTCGGCATCACGGTGCCCGTGGTGTTGATGACGGGTGACGAGGCGTACAATATCGGGCCCGGCGCCGCCCTGTACAACACGGGTACGTTGAACGAGCAGTCGATCAGCACCGTGGCGTTGCACGGTAAGTTGCGCCTGACACGCCTGGAAAAAGGCTTTGGTTTGGCCGTTTCCGCGCAGGCCGGCTCGAGCATCGGCAATGCCAAGCGCAACCTGGGTGCCGAACCCGGCTTCTGGTATTGGCCACAGATTATTGGCGAGAAAGCCTTCGGCATGTCCGGGCGTTTAAAGCTCGGCCTGAACGTGGGTTACCGCGGTCACACCGGCCAGAACGCCGCTTTCGCTGCGGGCCAGCTGAAATCCGGCGCGTTCGAGTACGGGAACTTGGTGACGTACGGCTTGGGCATCTCGTGGCGCGCGGTTGCCGCGCTGGATCTGATTGCAGAAACCTACGGCACGTACCAAGCAGGTGGCGCTTCGGACAGCGATCAGAAGCTCTCTGAAGAAGTCGTCGGCGGCGTCAAAGTGTTCGTTGAGCGTAACAGCTACCTGATGGCCGGCGCTGGCCGCCGCACCTTCTCCAAGGGCTTTGAAGCGGCCGATCTGCGCATGTTCGCGGGCTTCGTGTTCGAGCCTTCAATTGGCGACCGCGACGGTGACGGCTACAAGGACGACGAAGACGAGTGCCCGGACGATCCGGAAGATTTCGATGATTTTAAGGACGAGGACGGTTGCCCCGATCCGGATAACGACAACGACGGCATTCTGGACGTGAATGACCGCTGCCCGAATACTCCGGAAGATCGTGACGGCGACGAAGACGAGGACGGATGCCCCGAAGGTTCAGATGGCGACCGCGACGGCGACGGCATTCTGGATTCCAAGGACAAGTGCCCCGACGATCCGGAAGATCGCGACGGTTTCCAGGATCAAGACGGCTGCCCCGATCCGGACAACGACAAGGACGGAATCCTGGATGTCGACGATCAGTGCCCGCTGGATCCAGAAGACAAGGATAACTTCGAGGATCAAGACGGCTGCCCCGAGCCCGACAACGATAAGGATCAGATCCTGGACGTTGACGACAAGTGCCCCAACGATCCTGAAACCTACAACGGTTTCGAAGACGAAGACGGCTGCCCCGATAAGGGCAAGGTCGTCATTGAGGGCAACGACATCTTGATCCTGGAGAAGGTGCAGTTCGCGACCAACAGCGCAGAAATTCTGCCCGCTTCGAACCCGATCTTGGACGCGGTGGCGACCACGCTGCAGCACCACCCTGAATTCTTGGTGGTGGAAGTGGCCGGTCACGCCGACGAGCGTTCCAGCGACGAGTACAACCTGAAGCTGACCGCCGACCGCGCTCAATCCGTGGTGCAGGCGTTGATCGTGCGCGGCGTGCACACCCGCCGGCTCGTCTCTCAGGGCTACGGCGAGTACTGCCCGCTGGAGAACGCTCACAACGAAACCGCGTGGGAAAAGAACCGTCGCGTGGAGTTCAAGGTCGTGAAGACCGAGGACGGCATGACCGGTGTCGAGCGCGGTTGCGATCTCGCCCGCTCCAAGGGCGTCATGCCCCCCGTCGTGAACAGCAGCGACTTGCGCTAATCACTGCAAAATACAGCGCGCCGTGGTCAATCCGGCCACGGCGTGCAGGGCGATGCAGCCGACGCCGTGGCAGGCGTGTTACCCTCCGGCTGTGAGCGAAAATAGGAGGGTGGGAGCTGACGCCTATGCGCGTCGGGCGTGGAGCGACGCGTACGAGGCATTGTCCGCCGTCGGCGTAGCCGGTTCGCTCGAAGCCGAAGATTGGCAGCGCTTGGCTTGGGCCGCGCTGCTCTCGGGCCGCGATGTCGAAGCGTTGCACGCGCTGGAACGGGTTCATCAGTTGCGGCTCGATCGGGGCGATGGGCTGGGGGCGGCCAGGGCCGCTGTTTGGCTAGCGCTGCGTTTGAGTTCGCACGGTGAATTTGCGCGGGCTGGGGGATGGCTTGTTCGTGCGCAACGGCTGGTCGAGGGGGCGGGCGGCGATTGCGTCGAAGCCGGCTACCTTGAGCTGCCGCAGGTGTTCCGCTTCTCTGCAGCCGGCGATCATGCCGCGGCGCAGGCTGGGGCGGCCAAGGCGGCGGCCGCAGGGGAGCGCTTTGGGGACAACGATCTTCGGGCGCTGGGTCGCACGTTCGAGGGACGCGCGCTGACCCGGCAAGGGCAATTGACCGAAGGTCTGGCATTGATCGACGAAGCGATGGTTGCAGTCATTGGCAATGAGGTGTCGCCGGTTGTCACCGGGATCATCTACTGCGCCGTCATCGCCATTTGCCAGCAGAGCTATGCCCTCGAACGTGCCCGCGAATGGACCACGGCGCTGAGCGACTGGTGTGCGGCCCAACCCCAACTCGAAGCGTTCGCAGGCGCGTGCTTGATTCACCGCTCAGAGATCTTGCAGTTATCCGGCGCCTGGCCGGAAGCCACGGTGGAGGTGCAACGAGCTTCCGAGCGCCTTGCGCCCACGAAGAATTTCGAAGCGGGCAACGCGTTCTATCAGCAAGGAGAGCTGCACCGTTTACGTGGGGAACTTGCCAAGGCGGAACAGGCTTACGTGCTGGCCAGCGAGCGCGGTCGCGATCCGCAACCCGGTCGCGCACTGCTGCGTTTGGCTGAGGGTCGGCCCGATGTGGCTGCGGCCGCTATCGGGCGCGCTCTGTCGAGTGTGCGTGAGCCCATGCAACGGACGCGCTTCTTGCCCGCGTACGTCGAAATCATGATCGCCACAGGGCAGCTCGAGCAAGCACGGGAAGCATCCGACGAGCTGGTCGCGGCCGCCGCCGGTGTGGGTATGGAAATGTTGATCGCGATCGCCGATCACGCACAGGGGGCGGTAGTTCTGGCAGCTGGCGATCCTCAGGCCGCCATAGTGCCTTTGCGACGTTCACAAGAAGCGTGGCAACGATTGGGCGCGCCTTACCTGAGCGCACGCATCCGAGTGCTCTTGGCGCGGGCTTTCAGCGCCGTTGGCGACGAAGACGGTGCTGCATTGGAACGAGATTGCGCGAGGAAGATCTTCACGCAGCTCGGCGCGACGCCTGACTTAGAAGCGCTAGACGCAGCGCCCGAGCCCGCAAAAGGCAGCACCCCTGCAGCGCCCGGCGATCACGGTTTGAGCCCACGCGAGCTGGAGGTGCTCTTACTCGTAGCCGCCGGCAAAACGAACAAGATCATCGCCACCGAGCTGTTCCTGAGCGAGAAAACGGTCGACCGGCACGTCAGCAATATTTTCGTGAAGTTAGGCGTGCCGTCTCGGGCGGCAGCGACGGCCTGGGCCTATCAAAACCGCCTGATTGGGTAGAACTACCCAGCGAAATTCCCAACAAAATTGGGTGGTTCCCCCGAAGCGGAGAGGGCCGCTCTTCCTGCAATCTCGGTTCATTCGCAGCAACCCGCTGCGGAATAAGGAGATCCCATGAACACCCAAATGACCACTTCACCGAACACCCCTCGCGTCCCAGGTTTGATCGAGCAACCCGTCAAGTCCGTCACGCTGGTAGGGCAGCCCGGCGCGCCTGCCGCGGAATCATCCGCAGCGGATCCTATTGAGGGGATCGTGCGAATTCACAGTGCGCTGCGTCGCAGTCTAAACACCATCGTCCGCGTCTGCGCAGAGCCTGTCGCACCGAGTGACCAGGCCGCATTTGCCGAGTTCTGCCGGCGCTTTGCGCGGCTGCTCCACGTGCACCACGACGGCGAGGAGGAGATCGTCTTTCCGATGATCGCCGCGGGTGCAGCGCGCGCTGCGTTGCCCAACTACGTGACGCATGTCGGACACTGGCGCGCGGATCACGAAAAGTTACTCGGCCATTTGCGCGAATTGGAAGTTGCTGCCGCTCGGCTTGGAGAGGGCGGGCCCCGCGAGCCGCTGCATCAGGCGGCAAGGGATCTGCAGGAGATGATGCTTCCTCACCTCGCGGCGGAAGAAGCGGCGTTGCACGACGCAGCATTTAAGAATGTGCTGACGCCTGCTGAACTCGCCGAAATGTTCGCCGCCAGCTCCAAGCATGGCCAGAAGAACGGCGGGCCCAGCGTGTTGGTGTTGGTGGTTCACGCGTTGAGCGACGAGGAGCAGAGGGCGCACTTCTCAGAAATGCCGTGGTTCGTTCGCAAAGTGTTGCTGAAGCGGATTTGGGATTCCGGATTCGCGCCCTGCATCAAGTACGCCTACAACCCATCGATCGCGCTGTGAGATCCGGTGCCTCATGAACACCAACATACAGGCAGTATCGGGTATCGACGGGTTGATCGAAGAGGGGGCGGCGTTCGCTGAGGCGAACGTCGCTCCGTTGAAATCCGCTTCGCAGCGCAAGCGTTACGACGTGGTTGTGATCGGTGGCGGTCAAGCGGGTTTATCAGTCGGCTATCAGCTCAAGAAACTGGGATTAAATTTCCTAATTCTAGAGGCCAGTGCGCGGGTTGGCGACGTGTGGCGCAGGCGCTGGGATACGCTGCGGCTGTTCACCTCCGCTCGTTATGACGGCCTGGACGGCATGCCCTTTCCAGGTCCCCCCGGCGCTTTCCCTGGTAAAGATCAGATGGGCGACTATCTGGAGAGCTATGCTGCGCACTTTCAGCTACCGGTGCAGACCGGCGTGTGGGTACAGCGGCTGTGGCGCGAGGGTAGGCGCTATTTTGTCGATGCTGGCGAGCAACGCTTTGAGGCCGAGCACGTGGTGATCGCCATGGCGAGCTTTCAAGGACGGAAAGTTCCCAGCTTCGCCAAACAGCTATTGCCGCATATCGTGCAGCTGCATTCAAGCGAGTACAAGTCGCTCGCTCAGCTGAAGCCCGGTGCGGTATTGGTGGTGGGGGCGGGTAATTCCGGCGGTGAGATCGCCATCGAAGCGGCCACTCAACATCCGACTTGGATCTCTGGTCGCGATCCGGGGCAGATCCCGTTCCCCACCGAGAAGCCTTGGGTGCAGGCGATCATCATGCGCTTCGTGTTCAAATTTTTGTTCCATCACATCTTCACGAGCAACACGCCGATCGGTCGCAAGGTGCGTTCGAAGCTCTTGCATTCGGGTGGTCCCAGAATTCGACAAAGACGCAGCACCCTGAAACGCGCCGGGGTTCAATGGGTACCTCGAACGTCTGGGGTAAAGGACGGACTGCCGAGGTTGGAGGACGGGCGCACGCTGGATGTGCAGAACATCATCTGGTGCACGGGTTATGAGCGCGGCTTATCGTGGATCGATCTCCCCATCTTCGAGCCCAATGGTGATCCGCGTCAACAGAGCGGCCTGGTCGAAAACGAACCGGGCCTGTATTTCGTCGGGCAGCATTTTCAGCACTCGTTGTCATCGACAATGATTTTCGGCGTAAGCCGGGATGCGGCCCGGGTCGTGGCTGCGATCAAGTCTCGCAGGCAGTCGATGGTCGTTCTGCCGATGATTCCTCATCTCGGTAGCTCATGATCGCTCTCGCAGCGTTACGACTGATCAGGGCTATGGGGTGCGCGGAGGAGGCAACCAGCGCAAAGGCCCCTGAGGGAGCGTAGTCGGTGTGGTGGGGTAGCTTGCCGCTTCGAGGAGCGCGCCGTGTTCGGTGAGGGCGAGGACGTGGTCTTCTACCTGACCTACCAATGATTCCGTTTCCAAATCCACCAACAGGGGTGGAACGAGCACCATGGCGCCTTGTTGCAGCACAGGACGCATCGGCAGCAGCTTGCCGAAAGTGGGGGAAAGGATGCCGTTGTCCCAGGCGTAGAGCGCGTCGTTGCGCCGGATTAGGGCGCGTTTGCCGTAGCTGGCTTCCACCCAATCGCTCTCTTCCAGTGCGTAAGCGACGCGCGTGTCCAAATCCAGCATGCTGGTGGCCTTCTTCGCATACAGCGGAACCAGGAACGGCATGCCGGGTAGCTCAATATCGACTTCAAAAGAGGAGACCTGCAGATTGAGCGCAGCGCGATAACCGGGGCCCACCAATTCCAGCTCCGGTCCACCTTTCGCCCCCATGCAGGCCACTACCGCCAGCTGTCGTAGCGGATCGCTGTGCAGCACCCGCGCATCGCAATCGGCGTTGCTCAAGGCGAACGGTGTTTGCACACCGTTGACATTCAAAGCGTGTTGGTCGTCGCGCGTGATCCAACCGGCGCCAAAGCTGGAGACGAACCCGGGGGCGTCAGTGAACTTGCTATCGCTCATGCGAAAGATCCTGACCGCCGGTTGATCGCCCGGGTATTCCCAAACCGCAAAACTCGGCAGTGGCCCAGTGCAACCGGGGTTGCTCTCCGTTTGCAGCGGATAGGGCCAATCCAAGTGCTTGTTCTTATTGGTATCTGCGGTGATCACTCGAGTGACTACGAATTCACCGGTGGCATCGAAGTCAGCACGCCAGAAAAGGCCCTCGCCCGACGAAAAATCTCGCTCAGCCCCCGACGAAAGATCGCGCACAACGATGTGATCCTCCGCGTTCGCAGCAGGGTTGTCGGAGTGGCGCAAGTACAACAATCGTCGGCCCGTGGGGTCGAAGCGCAAGATACGCGGCCCAAGCAGTGGGGCCTGGTCATTGCGCAGATCGGCGCCTCGTTCGCTGAGATTGGTCACCGTTCCACCGGTGGTGTCCCGCAGCAGCAATCCCCCTTTTTCGATTGTCGCCACGTAGCGACCATCTGGGGAGCTGCCCACAAATTGGTCGATCAGCAGCCCCGTTCCGTGGTCGTAAACCCAGTAGCTTTGCAAATGATCACCGAACAACTCGCCATGGGGGCCCACCTCGACACTCAATGCGCCGTCGGCGTTGCTGTCCACTCGAGCCTGACACAGTGCGACCCACCTGCCATCGGGCGAGGCAGCGCGCAGCAATGTGGGCGCCGCGGCGCCCAATGGGGCGAAAAGTGCAGGCTGACTCGGAATAGATTGTTGAACAGTTTGCCGGGTGTTCTTTGGAGTTGTCGTGGTCGGCTTCTGAGTCACCGTCTTGCTTGGAGGTACGGCCCCCGGCCCTCGAATGTGCCGGCCGCGCGCATCGGTGCGGGTCTCTTTCGTGGCCGCCGGTTTGGCCTGCGCGGCGGTTGACCCAACACACCCCAAGAACGACAGCGTGAGCGATAGCGACGCGCATCGAAAAAGGGGCCACAGGAGCGCGCTACGGCTGGATGAACAGCGCCTTGAGCCCAGCATGTGGCGCACAGCGTAGCTCGCTTGCGCGTGGTCGCCAATCGTCCATCCTACATTTGCCGGCATAAGCGTGGCATGATCGACCCATGAGTGCGCCCCTTGACCATGACCCCCAAGGCGAGGGAGAGGTGCCGAGCGGCGCGCCAGGAGATCTCGATCAATTGCGTGAAGCGGTTGCGGCGTGGCGTAAGGAACGCGTGCCAGCTGCGCTCGCTCGTGCGCCGGAGCGCGCCGCGCGTTTCACCACATGGGGTGGGATCGAGGTACCCGATTTGCTCACGCCTGCAGATCAATCGGCCGACTACCTGACGCAGCTCGGCTTGCCGGGAGCCTATCCGTTCACCCGCGGTGTACAGCCCACAATGTACAGAAGTCGACTGTGGACGATGCGTATGTTCGCGGGCTACGGCAGCCCTGAGCAGACGAATGCGCGCTTTCGTTACTTGGTCGACCAAGGGCAAACGGGGCTCTCCACCGCTTTCGATTTCCCCACCTTGATGGGTTACGACTCCGATTCTCCCCGCGCTTTGGGTGAAGTGGGATTGTGTGGGGTGGCGGTCGACACGCTGCACGACATGCGGCTGCTGTTCGATGGCCTTGATCTTACCCAGATCACCACCAGCATGACCATCAATGGCCCAGCGATTGTGCTGTTCGCCTTTTATGTGGCGCTGGCCGACGAGCGCGGCATTCCCCGCACCGCGCTGGGTGGCACGGTGCAGAACGACTGCTTGAAAGAATTCATCGCGCAACACGCATGGCTCGTTCCACCGCGCCCCGCGATGCGCCTTTCGATGGATGTAGTGGAATTCTGTGCGCAGCAGGTGCCGCGTTGGAATTCGATTTCAATCAGCGGCTATCACATTCGCGAAGCGGGAGCGACTGCGGCCGAGGAGTTGGCTTTCACGCTGGCAGATGGCTTGGGCTACGTTCAAGCGGGGGTGGATCGCGGGATGAAGGTCGATGATTTCGCCCCGCGTCTGAGTTTCTTCTTCGATGTGCACAATGATTTCTTCGAAGAGATCTGCAAATTGCGCGCGGCGCGTCGCATGTGGGCGCGTTTCATGAAAGAGCGCTGGGGCGCACAAAATCCTGACAGTATGAAGCTGCGCATGCACGCGCAGACAGCAGGGGTCTCACTCACCGCGCAGCAACCGTACAACAACGTGGCACGCGTAGCGTTGCAAGCCCTGGCCGCCGTGCTGGGCGGCACCCAATCCCTACACACGAATTCGCTCGACGAGACCTATGCTCTGCCTACGGAGGAAGCCGTCACCGTCGCGCTACGAACTCAGCAGATCATCGCCTACGAAACGGGCGTTAGCGGCACCATCGATCCACTTGCCGGTAGTTACTACGTCGAGTGGATGACCGATCGCATCGAAGCATTGGCGCAAGAGATCATTGTGCAGATCGATCAACTGGGCGGCATGTTGCGCGCTGTTGAGCAGGGGTATCCGCAAAGAAGGATCGCGCGCTCCAGCTACGAATTCCAAAAGCAAGTCAACGCGGGTGAAAGGGTGATCGTGGGCGTCAATCGCTTCCGCCAAGAAAGCGAATCACCGATTCCGACGCTGCGTGTTGATGAAGCGGTGCAACGCGCTCAGATCGAGCGCCTGCAGCGCATCAAAGCAGAGCGCAATCCCGAGCGCGTGAACGTCGCTTTACAAGGGGTAAAGCAGGCCGCCCAAGGCAGCGCGAACTTGGTGCCCCCGATCATCGAAGCGGCAAAAGCCATGGCGTCGCAGCAGGAAATCTGTGACGTATTGCGCGAGGTTTTCGGCACCTACACCGACCCTGGACTGTTCTGACCGCTTTATTGGAGCAGCCCGGAGTCGGTCGTCTTCTGATAAGATCAATCATTTCATATATTTGAGTATGTCGCTATTTCAGGAATGAAATGGCAGTCGGGCTGTTCAATGCCGGGGCGGTGTCTCGGTCAATGAGAGCGCCGCATCAGGGAAAGAGGGAAACCGTCGATGTCAATTCATCATGCTTCGAAGCTTTCGCGGGTCTTCTTGCCGGCAGCAGTCGGCCTCACTGTGCTCAGCCCGCTGTTGATCGCGCGCACTGCCAGCGCAGTGACGACCATTGTCACGCCGGGTGAACAGAACACCGATAGCGGCGAGTTCGCCTGCCATGCAATGCCGTGTCCGGGTGGCAAGTGGCTGTATTACCCGGAGCTGCTCCAGCGCGATTTGGGTGCCGCGTATACAGTTGAGAACAACGGTGACGGCGGTGCCGTGCTGGGGTGCGATGCCACCACCATGGCCGTTGCGGGAGGCAATTCATTTTGTGCGAGCGGTAAGTACACCGCAAGCGTCGCAACGCCCCCCGATATCGTGATCATTGGTCCGTTTGGTGAGCACGATCAGCGCATCGTGGCGGGTGCCAATGAGGGGACTTTGTACATGCAATCCGTCTTCGAGGCGGCCTACGAAGGTATGGTGCAAAAATACAAGCAGTACACTTCGAAGATCTACCTGATGACACCGATCGATCTGATGTGGAATGCACCCAACCTCACGAACAACGGCGACATCGTCAAAGACATCATGTTGCCCGCTGCGCTCGCGGTTGCGCAGAATGACAACCTGACGGTGATTGACACCTACACCGCAATGACCAGCACGCCCGCTCTGGTCACTATGTATTACGGCTCAGACGGTCAAGTGAACGAAGCGGGGCAGCTCAAGATGGAATCGCTTATCTTGGACGCGCTCAATTCAGCCAACGGGGGCGCTGGCGGTGCGGGTGGCGCAGCGGGCGCTGGCGGAATGGGGGGAGCCGGCGGTGCAGCAGGCGGCATGGGTGGCACAGCAGGAATGGCCGGTGCTGCACCGGGTGGCTCGGGAGGTGCTATGAGCGTCGGTGGCGGCGGCGTTGCTGCTTTGGCCGGAAGTGGGGGAACAGCCACCGCTGCGGGAGGTGCGCCCGCGGGTGCACCTGCACAAGGCGGAAGCACCACGGCTGCAGCGGGAGGCGGTGGAGCGCCCGGCAGTGTTGCAACAGGTGGCGCTGCGGGCGATATGAGCACTGCGCTCACGCCGGAGCCCGCAACGAAGAGTGGCGGTTGCAGCTTTGGTAGCGGGGAAACGCGTAGCGTGAGCGCCTGGGCGTTGCTTGCTCTCGCTTGTGCGGTCATGTCGGCTCGTCGCCGATCGCGCAACCCTTCGAGTTAATTCTTCTTTCACTTAAGAAGGCTACGGAAGGTTGCTATCGTGGCAGCAGGGCGACCTGCAGCCATGAGCAAGCGCATCTGGGAATCCGTGTGGCCGCCCCTGCTCATTGCGGCGGCGATTGTGTGCGCCTACCGAACCTCACTGACGTTTCAGCTGATTGGCGATGCGGAATTCCTGATCAAAGACAATCGTCAGATGGACAGCATCGGCAATTGGTGGACTGTCGTCAGTTCCGATTACTTTGATGCGACACACGGAGAGCACATCGGCTACTGGCGTCCGCTGACAAAGCTCAGCTGGTTGCTTGAAACCGTGCTGGGCGCGCACAACAGCGCGGTGTACCAAGCAGTCCAGATCGCTTGGTTGGTGGTTGGAGCACTGGGAATTCTCAGGCTGAGCACACTGTTGGGCTCACCGCGTTCATTGGGGTTGGTTGGGGCACTTCTCTTTGGGTTGCACCCCGCACTAATCGAGCCTGCATGTCTGGTGATGGCGCGCTCGGATCTGGTGTGCGGTGCTTGCGTGATTTGGTCCCTTGCCGGATGGTGGAGCTGGAGAAAAGGCCTCAGTCGATGGCCAATCCTCCATTCAGCCGCCGCCGCGGGTGCGCTACTCAGCAAAGAGACGGGTGTTATCCTGCCGGTCGTCCTGCTTGCGTGGGAGCTGTCCGGCACAGAGCCCATGCGCCGTCGGCTCAGTGCGGCCTATCGGTATCTGCTTCCGGCTGTGAGCCTGCTCGGCGTCTATCTATTGCTGCGTGCTCAGGTGCTCGGCAGCGTTGCCAGCGTCGCAATTAATTTGTCGCCGAGTCGATTGCTCGCGCTGTGCGGGGCCTATGCGCAGGGGCTACTTCCGCTTCCGTTGGAGTCCACCGTTCGCAATATGTCTTACGCTGAAGCCAAGAGCGTTTGGTCTATCCTGCGTGGCTCGATCGCCTTGGCGACAGCCGTGGGTGCGCTGGAGCTTTCGCGTCGGTATTTTCGAGTCGGCATCGGCCTGCTCGCTTGGGCTGCGGGCAGCCTCGCACTCGTGGTGCTTCCCGCACAAATGCACGTGCCCGGCGGTGCAACACAGATCGTTGCGGCGGATCGCTGGCTGTTGCACGCAGTTGCCGCCGTGGCGGTTGCGTTGCCCTTGCTGGCAGAGCGCTACCTCAGCCTGAGGGGACGTCTTGCCGCTTGGGTGGTGACGGGAGGTTGGACGATTTTGGCAGTAGCGACCGGACCTGTCGTCCATGCCCCTTACACCGATGGGATCTCTTTGCTCGATTTGGATGACCAAGCGTTCCTAGCAACGCCTGAGCGTTTCAGAACGGCGGAGCAGGCTTGTCACTTTCTAGAGCGGGACTTGCTTCGAAAAAGACTTGCTGGGGATCTGCCATCGGCTTTGCAACTCCTGCACGACATGGAGCGCAGTCAGTGCATAGTGAGCAATGCAAGGCTGTCGCTGCTCCAACCGCTGCTGCAAGCAGGAAACTTCGCCGACGCAAGGCAGATCGCCGATGCGGAGCTGCAGCATGGCATCGTTGGTCGACATCTGAATGCCCTGCCGTTCATAGGCTGGGCACTGCTGGAATCGGGAGACCCATCGCGGGCCGCTCAAGTGCTGCAGAAAAGCCTAGATTTACAACCGAACCAATGTGC
The DNA here is from genome assembly GCA_035496495.1 of Polyangiaceae bacterium. Taxonomy (GTDB): domain Bacteria; phylum Myxococcota_A; class Polyangia; order Polyangiales; family Polyangiaceae; genus SZUA-265. Next base: position 202 of record DATJEQ010000472.1, on the reverse strand, counting down.
CGTGCAATTTCGATTGGCTCAGGCGCGAGCGACACTAGGCAATGCCGGTGAAGCCGCTCGCTTGTTCCAGAGTGCGTTCCATTGTGCTGGCCAGAATGCGGACCCGCGCTGGCTGATCGCCTCAGCGGAGCTGGCGCTGCGGGCCAATGATCGATCGTTGCTCCAGCAAATCCGTCAGGACCTGCAAGCTACACCGCTGCCC
>DATJEQ010000471.1:0-6219 GCA_035496495.1 Polyangiaceae bacterium | reverse complement strand
ACGGCCAACTGGAAACGACCGTTCGCTGTTACCCCCAACAAACTAATCTTGCCATTTGAAGGCCTAAAAGGCGCGGCTGGCACGCCATTGCTTTACTTTTGCGCTGCTACCGGCCGTTGTAAAGAAAATTTACGCATTGGGGTGGGCAAATCCTGCGCGATTTTTCCAGCCGTAGCTGCCCGCTAACCCCGCAATCGCCCGTTGGCCCGCCGTCTGGTATCGGGGGTGCATCACGGGGCGACCGCACGGCCCGGGGCAGAAAAGCTGGGCCGGATCACGATGCGATCGGGCCCATCCGCTTGTTCGGCCACACGCATTTCCATTCGCACCCCATCGCACTCGCGCGCCAGCACCACCGGGCTGATCGCGGGCTGCTCGCAGCGCGCCTGTGGCAAAATTGCCTCCAAGCTGATTGCGGTGAGGGCAACGGTGGCACCCAAGGCCTCAGCCTTGCCCTGCACGTCGTCCGCGGCGACCGCATGTTTCTGCAATGCCTCCGCGACGCTGGCGAACAGGCCCACCCCCTCAATGCTGGCTTGCTGCAGCGCGCCCTGATCGAGCTTGAGATCCACCTCGAACAAGAGTTCACGCCACGACTGCTTGCGCTCGGCGGCCCCCGCGTACGGCAACAGCACAGCCTTTGAGCAGCGCGCGCTGTCGCAGATGGCTTTGGGCTCAACTTCGCGAAAGTCGTGCAGGAACTGATCGGGCAACGCGGACGTCTGCTGACCGAAGCTGCGCAATGACGCGATGTGCGACAGCCAGCCCTTGTAACCCGCGATCAATTCTTTGCGCAGTGTCGTAGCGCGCTCGAACTGCGATTCGCGGCCATGGGCCTCGGCCAGCAACTTGCGCTCGTTCTTGCGTTGCGCGACGCCCTGCGAAGCCAACACCTGGAGCCTGCGATTGAGCAAGGCGGCGTGCGGGCCGTTGGGCGCCCAATTCAAATAATCAAGCAGGCGCGTCTCATCGTTCCAGAAGCGCCGCAAGTATTCGCCGCCTGCTTGCTCGACCCATTGCCGCACTTCGCCGTGCCAGCGCCCGTGCGGCATGTCCTGCAAATAAGACCCCGCCGCACGAAATCGCTGCGGCAAATCCAAAGCAACGCGGAATTGCCGGTACTCTGCGAAGTCATCTGGGCGAGCGCTGACCTGTTGCCAGACACTGGTGCAGCCGGTCAACGAAGCCCCAATCAACGAGGCCCCGGTCAACGAAGCACTGAGCAACAGCGCCCCGGTTACACACCGCTGAAACCGAATCATGGGGCCGCTCCTCCGCCAGGCGGATTGGCAGCACCGAGGCGATCCGCAGCACCGAGCGGGCAGAAGTCGCATTCCGTCGGCAAAGTGGGATGCCGATCATCGACGAAAGCGGCGTAGTCGGAACACGAAGAAGCGAGCAGCGCGCGCAGACACACCGCGCCGTCTTGTGCCAGCGGCGTGCAATTCTTCGAGAACTGTTCAGAGCTGGTGCTCTGATTGTCGCACGCGCGCTGGCAATGAGCGGTGTGCAGGTCGCATTCTGAGCAGCGTTCACAATCGATCGAGCGTTTGGTTTCAAAGAACACCGGTTCGTTCAAGGGCCGCGCGGGCTGGCAGCCCCCGACGTCACCCGGGGTGGGCGCCAGAGTCATCAACGCGAACACCGCAGCGACTGCCACCAGCAGCGCCGTACGTCGGTTGACAGGGCCTCGACCGCTCATGGCAGCACCTCGTAGTTGAGCACCAGGCCGAGTTGCGCGCTGAGGATGGGGATCACGGTTCCGGTCTGCTGCAACGTGTCGGCACCGGGGAACAAGCTTCCGATGAGATCGGCGCTCACGCCGATGCCCGCCGTGATCAAATACACCGCGCCCGCTGAGGCTTCGATGCCAACGCTCGCGTCGGGTTCCAACACAATGGGCAAACCCACACGGCCGCGCAATTGCCAACGCGCGGATAGAGGGCAGAGCAATACATAAGACGGCGTGAGCACTTCTTGTTGAATGCCCTGGAGCGCGAAGGACGCGTGCACCGCCACACCCTGTTGCACACCGCCTGGAGTGCCGAGCAGCACCCCGGGAGCCAAATCCAAGTAGAATGCACTGAGCGAAAGCGATTGCGCGTTGCTCCCGAGCTCTGTTTGCAGACGATACGGGTTGTTGAATCGCAGGCCGCGCCCTACGCCGCTCTCGCCGTACAAATGGAAATACCCGCCGTGGCGCCAGGGCGCACTCGTCGACGAGGCGTCTCGCGGGGGCTCTTTTTGTTCGGCGTGGTCTTGTTCGGCCTGGGCGCTGCTGACGTGGACCAGAAAAGCCAGCAGCAACAGGGCAATGCAGCTGCGGTACATGGAGCCGTTACTCACGCCGAAGCAAGAGCAGACATCGCAGATTTGTCGCCACAGGCCTGCTCGACATCCGCGATGGATTTGGGCACCGCCGCGCTGAGCACCAGCGGCTCTGCTCCGGTCACGAGCACATCGTCTTCAATGCGAATGCCAATGCCGCGAAAGTGCGCGGGGGCGGCCTCGTCGTTCTGATTCACGTACAGGCCTGGCTCAATCGTGATCACAACGCCCGGCTCCAGCGCGCGCGACTTGCCGTCTTGGTAGTAGGAACCCACGTCGTGCACGTCCATCCCCAAGTAATGGCTGGTGCGGTGCATGTAATAACGTTGGAAACTCTTCTTCTCCAAGATCTCGTTGAGCGAGCCTTTCAGCAGCCCGACGTCGATCATACCTTGGCTCAGCTCGCGCACCGTCTCGTCGTGGATCGCATCGACACTGTTGCCGCTCATAGTTCGGGCAATGGCGCGCTCCTGAGCCGCTAGCACCAGCTGGTACAGATCGCGCTGCGCAGGACTGAACACGCCGCTCACCGGGAATGTGCGGGTGACGTCCGCGGCGTAGTAGTCGTACTCACAGCCTGCATCGATCAGCACCAACTCGCCATCCTGCATTTGTCGATTATTGAGCACGTGGTGCAACACAGTCGCATTTGGCCCCGAGCCCACTATCGGCTCATAAGCGACGCGCGCCGAGCCATAACGCGTGAAGACCCCGCGCAGCACCGCTTCCAACTCGTATTCATACGCGCCAGGGCGCGCCGCTGCCATTGCAGCGCGGTGCGCCTTGGCCGTTATATCCGCAGCGCGCAACATGGCCGTCACTTCGCCCTGCGTCTTGACGCGACGCAGCTCGTGCACGACGCGATCCACGTCGATGATCTCGGTCGGGAACGTGACGCCGCGGCGTGCCTTGGCGCGCACCGCCGACAACGCCCGGATGAGCTGCTGGTCGAATTCTGGGTAGCGACCGATGTGGTAGTAGAGCCGCTCGTGCCCCGCGAGTAGATCCGGCAGCCGCCAGCCCAGTTCGCTTATCGGGAACGCTTGATCCACGCCGAAATCCCTCAACGCGCCTTCAACCCCGGCGCGCGCGCCGTCCCACACTTCGCGCTCTGGATCGCGCGGCCTCAAGAACAACGTGGCACGGGGCTTTTCCGCCGAGCTCAGGACCAGCACGGCTTCCGGCTCGTCAAAGCCGGTCAAGTAATACAGATCCGAATCCTGCCGGTAGCCGTAGTGCACGTCGTTGTTGCGCAGCGCATGCGGCGCACAAGGAAGCACCATCACGCCGGAGCCGATGGCCCCCTGCACGTGCTTGCGTCGCTCCATAAACTGCCGCATCGCCATCGCTGCTGAGTCTAATCGCGTGGCAACAGACCGCCAGGGCCAATCCGCCAGCGCCAACCCGCTAGCGCCAATACTGGAGAACACGGAAATCGTAGGGACCCGCGCCGCTGTGTGAGCGCAAGCGCACGCGGTAAACGCCTTGTTTCGATACGCACAGCGGCTTGTCTTTGGGCAGCACTGCCCAATTGTGGCCAAGGTTGACCAGCGCCAAACTGGAGCCTTCACCCGGCGGCAGCAGTTCCAGCTCGAGATCTTCGACGGTGCCCGCCGCGGCCGCCACGATGCGGACGCACTCCTGTTTCAACTGCACGCGCGCCGTGGCATCCACCCCCGCGGGCAGCACGCCGCTGTAACGAGGCCCCTGATCGTGCATGCCGGTGGAGGGGCCGCACATCGTGAGCAGCCGCGATACGTCGCGCTTGCTGTCAGTGTCGCCCACGAAGCCCTGGTAACAGCGAGTCCATTCGCTTTGGGCGGGGTTCATGAGCGAGTTGACGGATAGCCCGGGAGCGTCTCCCAATGGCCGCGGCGCCGACCCAGCCGCATAGGTCCAGGCGCTTGGGCTCGAAGCGTTCGCCCGTGCGGCGACGGTGCCTACTGGAGCGCGAAGCGATGGATCGCCCTGCGGCTTGCCTCGTTCAGCGCAGGCTAACGCCGAAAACAGCGCGCCCAACCCCACAAACAAGGCAGCGCGGTTTGACTGAGGCACCACGGCAGGCTACCTGGTTTCAGGTGAACCGAGAATCCTCCCCACCTGCTTCGGAATCGGGCGCCCGCGGCCCCGAGGGCGGTTTGGCGGAGATCCTTAAACGCGTGATCGAATCCGGGGCCCGAAATTTAGCCCCCGAAGGCATCCGCCAGGCGGCGCGCGATCTCAAGTTGCCGCGTGAAGCGATCAGTTTCGCGTTTTCCCAGATCGACGAAACCAAGAATGGTCTGTACCGGGTGGTGGCTGGCGAGCTGCGTCAATTCTTGGAGAAATCGAACCTGGGCGACGAGTTGGCCAAAGCGCTCACCAAGTTGACCTTCGAGGTTAAGATGCAAGTGCGCTTCGTGCCCAGCGACACCAATACGCCGCGCCCCAGCGTTTCGACTCAAGTGCGCGTCAAATCCGCCGAGGGCGAGGCCGCAGGACAAGAGCCCAGTGCGGTAGCGGCAGACGCCTCCAAGAGCAGCGCACCGGACGAGCAGCGCCTGAGTTAGCGTTTCGTGCGCTGGCCCGTATTTTTGGGGCCCACAATTCCGCGCGGTGCTCCAGCGCGGGCTGGCGCTCCGCCGTTGCTGACGGAGTTGGTCGGATCGGACGCGCCGATGCGCTTCAAACTGGTCACTTCGCGCGCAGTCAAATAGCGCCATTGCCCCGGGCGCAAATCCCCGACCGTGATCCCCGCGAAGGACACCCGCGCCAGTCGCGAGATGCCGAACCCCGCGTGATCCCCCAAGCGATGGATCTGCCTATTTTTCCCCTCACGCAGTACGATCTGCAGCCAGCTCTTGTCACCCTCATGGCGCATCAAGTGCACTTCAGCCGGCCGCGTACGCCTGCCGTCGATCTCAATCGATTCGCGAAAGCGCGCCAGATCCAAAGGGCCCAAAACGCCGCGCACCTTGGCGACGTATTTCTTCGCCGTGCCGCTGCGCGGGTGGGTCAGTGAAGCTGCCAAAGCGCCATCGTTGGTGAGCAGCAGCACGCCACTGGTGTCGTAGTCCAATCTGCCCACCGGCACCACGCGCTCGGGAATGTCTTTCACCAACTCGACGATGGTGGTGCGTCCCTCGGGGTCGTGCATGGTGCACACCACCCCGCGCGGCTTGTGCAGCAGCACGTATACCAGCGCCTGCGCGGCAATCGGCGCTCCGTCGATCAGGATCTCGGTCTGCTTGGGATCGACGCGTGTTCCCAACTCGGTGACCGTCTTACCCCCAACGCTGACCCGGCCCTGTTGGATCAAGCGCTCAGCGGCGCGGCGCGATGCCACACCGGCGCGGGCCAACACTTTCTGTAAGCGCTCTAACTGGGCAGCCATCAGTGGGGCGTCATAGTCGCGACCTGCCCCGGTTACGTCGAGCACTTATTGAGGCTCTGGCCAGGTGCGGGTGGCTCGGCTGGCGAGCGCAGAAATCAACCCCGGAGAGGGAATCGGAGTTCAGTTGGCGAGCGCAGAAATCAACCCCGGAGGGGGGATCGCTAGCCAGGATTGCACCGGCGGGGGTCCGGGAGATCCATTCTAATTTATGGTATTTATTGGAGTTTTTTGTTTTGTTTGCCCTCCTTCCCGATTGACACCACACGTATGGGAATCTATTGTAACAGCTGGTAACTTTTCCGCTCCCCGCCGGTCATGTCCCGCAAGAAAATCTCAACCACCGTCTACATTACGCCGGAGCAGAACGAGCGGCTGCACCTGTTGCACACCCGCACCAAGGTGCCCGTCGCGGTGTACATCCGAGAAGGCATTGACCTTGTCCTCAAGCACTACGAGCACGCGCTCCCGGGCCAAATGACGCTCAGCGACGGCACCAAGAAGAAGTGAACCTGTCGCAC
>DATJEQ010000470.1:0-9368 GCA_035496495.1 Polyangiaceae bacterium | reverse complement strand
CGGGGTTGGCTATTGTGGGATTGGCACCGGTGGTGCCTGCCGAGCGTTCCGTGAGCAGCCGCCCTGAGCAGCAAAATGTCCGTCTATTTCTTCTTGGGAGTCGTCACCGACGACTGTGACGCTGCCTTGGCTACCGCGGCGCGTTGACCCGCTGCCTTGGTGTCTTGTTTGCGCTGTTCGTTCTTGTGTTTTTGTTTTGGTGATTTATCGCCCATGATGGCCTCCCTGTTCTCAATGTGTCTCTCTTAGAGCAACGAGTAGCTCCGGCAGTGAAACGACGCTGACGCCGATTGCTCCGTCGGACATTCCGTACGGAAGTACTAGGTCATCGCCGTTGCGCAACAAGCCGCAGGAATAGACGACGTTGGGGACGTAGCCGTCGCGTTCGTTTTCGTCGGGCTCGAGCAACGGATACGACAGCCGCCCGAGCACGTGGCTGGGATCCTCAAGATCCAGCAGCAGTGCGCCGAGCACGTAGCGTCGCATTGGGCCCACTCCGTGGGTGATGACCAGCCAACCCTCATCGGTCTCGATGGGTGAGCCGCAATTGCCAATTTGCACCAACTGCCAGGGGAAGCGAGGCTGATCGAGGGGGATCACGTCGTGCCAAAAATGCACATCTTCCGAGGTGGAGAGGTGCAGGCTCTCGCGATCTTTGCGCGAGAGCATCACATATTTGCCGCCAATGCGGCGCGGGAACAGCGCCATCCCCTTGTTCTGCGCTGCGTTGCCGTTGAGCGTAGAGATCGAGAAGGAGAGAAAGTCGCGGGTTTCGATCAGTTGGGGCAGGATTTCGAAGCCGTCGTACGCGGTATACGTCGCGTAGTAGCGAATCGTGCCGTCCTCCTCACTGAAGCGCACGAACCGAGCGTCTTCCATGCCACGCGTTTCGTGGGGCCCTGCGGGGAAGAGCACGCGTTCGGAGGGGTTCGAAGCGGCAGGAAACGTCGTGACGTAATTCGACGCAGCGAGCAGCCGGATGATCTTGGTCGTCTCGAAGCTGATCGCATGCGGCGTCCCGCTGTGACTCAGGACCTCCAGCGAGTCTTCCAGTTGCGCGGGGGTGAAGGGCTCTGGAAGGCGATCGATGACGCTCCGGGCAAGGTCGTTGTCTGCGTCGAGCTCTTTCAGTTTTTCGGAAAACCGATGCTTGGCGTAGGCCACGGGGGCCGTGCGCTGCCCTGTTGCAGCATAGGGGCTGGCAGGCTCGAACTGGATGGCGCCGGTCGCGTCGATAGTCAGTGTTCGAAACTCAATCGAGGAAATGTGCCCCTCGCCAACGGCACGCAGGCTCATCAACAATCGGATTTGCTCATCGCCCATCCCTTCTTGATCGGGCGAGACGACCAGTGACGGATTGAACAGTGCGGCACCCTCGATGGAGTATTCGTGGGTGTAGAATGCACCAATCAAGAGTTTCCTTTCCTTACTGAGTGGAGCGGCATCAGCGGGAACGTGATGCGATACCAATGCCCAGTGCCGTTCCAATATCTCCTGGAAGGAGTAATGGCGTGCCGAGAATCGCGAGATCACCTCGCTGACTAGAGCAGAAACCTCGGGCTCGGGAATCGCCAGGATCCGATCCATCAGCAACCCGGATCGCTGATCTCCGCCAGGGATGATCTCCTCCCCGGGCAAGTACGGTTTGGCTATAACCCGCTTCGCGTCAGGTCGCAGTGTGTGCTCGGTCCTTCGGACTGTGATTGGCATTAGGCAGCTCAGAATGCTTGGCCGTTCAATTGATGGCTCTGGGTGGGTCGTCGGAATGTTCTAGACCTTCACCGACGAGCTCGTGCATTCGTTGCAAGCTCATCAAGAACGCGACGGTGCTTTCCGCACCTTCGTTTCGGTTCACTTCCGAAGCACCGAGTCCGTCGTGGCAACCGGCCGTAGTAAAATCGTAAAGAGGAAGATTCAAGCGGTTGCTGCCCAGGAACCAAGCGAAGGCTTCGCGCATCCTGCGCAGATGGTGGTGATCTCCCGTAGCCAGAAATGCACCACGGAAGGCTAACACGAAGGCCGCCGCGTCGGTTGCTTGTTCGTCGGCAGGCGGCTTCTGGGCGTTGCCGCGAGCGTGCCAGCCTGAATTGCCCACCAACACCAGTCTCCCGTCCTCGAAGCAGACCTCTTCGAGAAACTCCAGCGATTCGCGTGCCACACGCAGGCTCGCTCGTTCTCCCGTTATTCCATAGGATTGAAATAGGGACAGCGGCAGCAAAGCATTGTCATAGGTGAGTGTGCCTTCGAACCAGCGCCAAGCAGTGTCCGCTTCTCGTTGGTATTGAGCGAGGAGCTTTTCCGTCAGCTCATCGAGCAGCGCGCGCATCGCCTTGTGACTCGGTTCCATCACCAAGCAAGTTGCGAGGCCCAGCAAGGTCAGGGCCGTGCCTCTTGGGCCCAGGTTTCTTGCCAGTGGGAGTGCCCGCTCAAGCATCTGCCGGGCGAGCCGTCGATGACCTTCCTCAGTGGCAAGACACGCTGCTTGCCCCAACGCCCAAATTGCACGTCCCAGGCAATCGTCGGAGGGAATGCTGGGCTCGATCGAGCGATCGTAGGCCATCAGATTGTCAAAGTGGCCATCGTCGCGCTGAGCGTGATGCAGGTAACCGAGGTAAGTGGTCACCAGGTGAGCCGTTTCCGGCGAGCCGCTCAATCGGTCTGCCTCCAACGCAACGATCAGGGCACGTGCGTTATCGTCCACGCAGTAGCCGCTGCGCCGCGCTGGCACAGTAAACGTCGCGTGCTGCAAAATGCCCGTGTCGTCGGTGAGTCGGTACAGGTGATCGAGACGTACCTCTGGCAAGCTGCTGGCACGCGTGCGAGGCACTGCCCGGCCGCGCCATTTTGTCCGTGAAATTAAGGATTTGCCCAATTCCAAATGAGCCTTGCCCACCTGCGGCCAGAGCATTGAACGGGTGAAGTCATGGGCGGCTTGGCGCACTCGCCGCAGCTCCTCGGGAGACTCCAAGAGAATGCCCAGCTCCTTGGCCAACGCGTTGCTGTCTCCGAAGGGAAATAGTCGCCCCCGACCATCTCCTAACAACTCCTGAGCGTGCCAATAGGGGGTCGAAACGGCGGCCGCACCGGCGCCCATGGCATAGGACAGGGCTCCGCTCGTGACCTGTGCTTCATTGAGGTAGGGGCTGATGAAGATGTCCGCAGCTTGCAAGTACCGGCATAGATCGTCGGTAGAGACGAATTGATTGTGAAACACGACGTGCTCGCGGACGTTGAGTTTCTCGGCTTCCTGCTCGAGCGCGCTGCGGTAGGCTTCGCCCTGCTTTCTGACGATCGCAGGATGTGTCGCCCCCACCACGAAATAGACTAGGTCGGGAAACCGCTCGATCAGTGCCGGCAACGCGCGGATCACCGTCTCAATGCCCTTGCTCGGCCCCAGCAAGCCGAATGTCAGTAGCATGCGTCGATCGCTCACACCGAACCCAGCCTTGAGCAGCTGGCGGTCGACCGGTTGCATCGGCGGAATGCCGTGAGCGATCATGTGGATCTGCTCGGCATCGATCGAATAGGAAGTTTGCAGCAATTCTGCCGCCACGCGACTCAGTACAACCAAGCCGGCACTCCGTTTGGAGAGCTGTTGCACAATTGCACGTTGGCTCGGCGAAGGCGACTTGAGCACCGTGTGCAGGGTCACCATTGCCGGCACCCGCAGCGTAGTCAGGAAATCCAAGATGTACGCTCCATCGTCACCACCAAAGATGCCGTACTCGTGTTGCACGGAGACGAGCTGCACGTCACTGTAGTTCACGAACTCCGCCGCACGCGCATAGTCACCCTTCACCGCTTGGCGGATCTCGTACTTCACGTTCTCGGGGTATTCGTATTGACCACCCGGATCGGTCATGGCCAAGACAAAGGGCGTAACGTGCGCATCGGCACTGCTCATGGCCTGTTCGAGATCGCGAGTGAAGGTTGCAATCCCGCAACGCCTAGGCGGATAGGTTCCCACCAGCGCGACTTTTAGATCGGCCCTAGCCTGAGCGAGCAGGTTGTTGTCGGGTGGCGGAGAGTCAGCCATGAGCTCGAAAAACGAACGATGCTTCGTCCAGTCTTCGAGGGGCCTCGCAATGGCGAATCAATGGCAGAACGACTTTAGATCCATACCACATTGTGCGCCGATGTCCAGGGCGATGACGGCAATGATCCCAGCGAAGATCAGAAGATCCACTCTGCGTGCTCAAGGCAATCCACGTCGTCGACACCGGCGTGGTTGAGAACGGATACCTTTCCATCCTGCGATGTGACGATGGCACGGCTCCCTGCATGCCGACCAACGAATCGCGCCGCGGATTGATGGCGGGTTCCGCCAAAATCACTGAGATCGACTGCAGAGCCCACTTTCGCCGTCGGTCGCCGACGTTGGATGCGCGGCGTGTTGGTCAGCACCACCTTGCAGCCGAACGCCAGCAGCGAACCATCCCGGGAAACCAAGGTCGCGCCGTCGACGGCGGTGGTTCGGGCTAGACCGGAGATGTACTGGAGATGCAAGATTTCTGCGTCCTGCAACTGAGCGAAGAGATCTCGCGCTTCGGTAGCGGAACCGGCGACCTGGATGGCTCGTGAAATTGCAACCACCTCAGCTTCCACTTCAGTCAGACCGTGAAATGCGTCTCGGAGCAGGTAGTGCGGTTCTAGGGAGTCACCCAGATTGGCCAAGGGGCTCGCAGGTGCCTGTGCGCCCAGCACCAGCAGAGTCCCCCCATGACCATGTCGATACATCGCTCGGGCCAGGTCGAAGAACCGCCGTGCGCGTTCATCGATTGGCGTGCGTTCCAAAGGACTCGATTCCACAGCGAAAAAGTACTTTGCATAGACGTCGAAATCGATCAGTTCTGCGGTTTCGCCGGAGACGAACGCAACCGTGACGTCGTTGACCTTTACTGCGACAGTGCCCGGCGCAAAGACCTCAATCCGCACAGCCGAGACGTTTCCGAGTAGCGAATCGATGCCAAATATTTCTAATCCTTCGGCCCCTGGTCCGACGTGCACAGCCGAAACATCGGGCGTCGTTGCGGTCGAAATTTTGGCCAACTGCCTCGCGGTAAACGGGAGCGATTTCTCCAGTGCAATGAGCCGAGACGGAATGGTTCCGGGACGCAGATTAATGGTGAATGTGGCGGCGCGGCCTTCGTCACGCAACAAGCTAGTCCACAGGGCGACATGCAACGCTTGTGTGAGCACCGCGCGGTCTGGGACGTAACCCGCCGAAGACAGGGGCGGATTGAGGCGCTGCAAAATGGCCTCAAGCACCTGTCGGTCAAAGTCCGGAGGGAGCTTGAACTCGCAGTTCATAAATGCACTGAACGGCAATCTGTTACCCCAATTCCGCTCACACGGCCAGACATGAGGGCCCTAGGCCCTGCTTCCCGGCTCGTATCCATACTTGAGCGAGAAGCCACCAACGGTGGTTGAACCTTCTCCAACTTGTTGTACGGTGGTCCCACAAATGAGGCTCATCGCCACAGACGGCACCACGCTCCTGGTCTTGGGCAACGAGGCGCAGATCACCGCGGGCAAACGGCCACAACTGTTCGTGCGCATTCCCATGGTCGTGTGGAAACGAATTTCCAACGTCAAAGCGTGCAACCTGGTGCACGGGCGCACGTCCAGAACCGCGGTGTTGTTACGCAACTACGACTCGCGCAATGAGATCGCCCGCTTCGACCTTGGGCCCCGAACCGTGATCACATAGGGCGGCGTGAGGGTCATGAGCCAACCCCTGGCGGTGCGCCGCGGTTTGAGTCCGCACCCCACCCCACGAACCGATCTGCTGTGAAGTCGCCGTGGTGCGGGTTCGCGAGCGCTCTGACTGCTGCCTGAGCCGTCAACTGCGCTAAGCTGACCCCATGCAAACCAATGCTCCATTGATCATAACCGATACGGGAGTCTTTTCTCGATTTGCCAAATGGGTGGCGCGTACCACTGGGCGCTCAACGGCATTCGGCACGGCGTGCTTGGTCACTCTGGCATGGGCTGTGAGCGGCCCACTGTTTCACTACAGTGATACCTGGCAGCTCACCATCAACACCGGCACGACCAACGTCACCTTCCTCATGGTGTTCCTGATTCAGAATACGCAAAATCGGGACTCAGAGGCCATGCAGATCAAGCTCGACGAACTCATTCGCTGCGCTATAGGCGGGCACAACAGCCTGCTCGATTTGGAGCAGCTCACACAGGAAGAGATCGATCGCATGCGCGCCCGCTACGAGGTGCTAGCGCGACAAGCTCGTGAAGATCTGCGCAAGGGCCTAGCCGACACCGGTCAACCCGACGTGTGATGCCTTGGCAGCGCCGTGCATCCAGATCACCAGATCAGTCGACGGATTGATCAGGCGGGGGCCACGTGGGCATTTGAGAAGGCCGCGACGGCGGGTCATCCGAGTCATCCGCTCGTTCCCTTTGCCTAGCTTTGACTGGGGGCTTGATGGGGAACTTCGTCGGTAAGGAATGGGGCAGTTGAAGCCATACAGCGTCTGCTTGTCCGATAGGTGTTGAGCGCATCACTTCTCCCTCCAAGAACCTGCGTTTACCTACATTGGCGTCGTTCAAATCCGACGCGCTCGCGCAGAGTCCTAAGCATCTAGCGTGCCGGCTCATTGACGCACAAATTCGGCAGATCTTGCATTTGGGAGTGTGATCATTTTGCCGCGTCAAACCCAAGACGCGACACCTTGCCCCATCGTCGAGTCTCAACCCGATCGTTTGCTAGTCCAGCGTGTGAACGAGCAGCCCCGAGCGCAGCTTGGGTTCGAACCAGGTGGATTTGGGGGGCATGATTTGGCCGGCGTCCGCCACTTCCATGATCTGGTTGATGGTGGTGGCGTGCATTGCGAAAGCAACGGCCATTTCGCCGCTGTTGACGCGTTTTTCCAGTTCGGCGGTGCCGCGGATGCCGCCGACGAAGTCGATGCGCTTGTCGCTGCGGATGTCGCCGATGCCCAGAATGGGGGTCAGGATGCGATCGGACAGCAGCACGTAATCCAATGAGGCGACAGGATCGGATTTGTCGACCGATTTTGGATCCAACGCGACGTTGTACCACTTGCCGGCTACATACATGCCGAACGACAGCGTTTGCTTGGGTTCTGGATCTTTGGTTTCGGTCACCGTCGCCACTTGGCGCACTTTTTCCAGCAGGCCTTCGGGGGTCAGGCCGTTCAGATCTTTGATCACGCGATGATACGGCAGAATGGTGAGCGCGCTCGCGGGGAACATCACGCCCATGAACCAGTTGTATTCCTCGTTGCCGGTGTGCGTGGGGTTCTTGGCCTTGCGCTCTGCGCCGGCGCGCGCCGCTGAAGCGCTGCGGTGGTGACCGTCGGCCACGTACGCCGCTGGGATCTTGGCAAAAGCCTTCACATAGGCGGCTTCGTCGGAAACTTGCCACACCGTGTGCCGCACGCCGTCCACTGCGGTGAAATCGTAGAGCGGCGCAACAGCCGAGTCGCGCTTCATCAATTCAGCGAGCTGCATGTCGTCTTTGTACATCAAAAAAACGGGGCCTGCGTTCGCGTTGATCGCCAGCACGTGACGCGTACGATCGTCTTCTTTGTCTTTGCGGGTCTTCTCGTGCTTCTTGATGATGCCGTTGTTGTAGTCATCAACATGGCAGCACACCATCACACCCAGCTGGCTGCGCATCTTACCGAGCAGCGTTTTCTCTTGCCGGTACAAGTACAGCTTGGGGGAAGCTTCGCGGATCATCGATCCGTCGCTCTGGAGTTTATTGAAATTGCGGGCGGCCGTTTCGTACACGATGTCGGCGTAGGGATTCGTGTCTGCGGGGAGATCGATCTCCGAGCGCACCACGTGCAGAAAGCTCAGCGGATTGCCGCTGGCCAATTCGCGAGCCTCTTGGGCGTTCACCACGTCATAAGGAACGGACGCGATCTGGGCGGCCAGTTCAGGCTTTGGGCGAACGGCGGCAAAGGGGCTTACTCGTAACATCGGGTGTTTCCTTTCAACGGGGGGCAAGGAATTTAGCGGCGCGGAATTTAGCCAAACCCTGGGCGATTTTCAGCACGGATCGCTGGCAGGGTGGCTGAATCTCTCCACCCCGGGCGGGAATTGAGTCGAAAAAGCGAGCCGCCTACCGCAATCAAACCGGCATTTGCCAGGATCGCCGGCAAAAATCGCGCTAATATGACCCCTTGTGTCCAAAGCCGATGCCATCCTGGTGATCGACGACGTCACAGATCGGCGGGAACACACGACCGGCCAGCTGCGGGCTGTGGGCCTGCACCACGTCAAAGCCATCACGCGCGACCGCGCATTGGCCGAACTGCACGAACAAATGCCCGGCGTCGTGTTCTTGGAGTTGAACGGCCCGTTGAGCGAGGACTCCGCTTTGCTCAAGGCCATCCGAGGCGAACCGCAATTCGACACCACCGCAGTGGTGATCGGGCTGGAATCCTTTGACGACCACGACGTGGCGCGAGCTCTCACTTTGGGAGCCGATGATTGTGTCTGTCGCCCGTTCAGTTGGCCCAACTTGGTTGCCCGCTTACGCAGTCAACTCCACGCGCGCCGTTACATCGCACGCATCGCTCGCAATGAACACGACCTTCGCACCGTCGTGCAGTTGACGCAGGCACTCGCCTCAAGCTCTGATATCCGCGACATCTTGTTCACCGTTGCTGGGCGTATCGCCGAGATCACTCAGATCGATCGCTGCAGCGTTGTGCTCACGGAGGAAGGCAGCGACGTGGGGTATGTCGTGGCCAGCAGCGACGACGAATCCCTGCGAGATCGCCCCATCGGGCTGAATTCCTATCCAGAAATTCGCGAAGTCTTGACCAGCCGAGTGCCGCTGGTGATTGAAGACATTGAACAGAGCGAACTGCTAGCAAAGGTGCGGGACAACCTGGGTCTCGCATTTCGCTCGCTCACACTGGTGCCCATCTTGTATCAGGGCGATCCGCTGGGCGTGCTGTTCTTGCGTGGGAAACGCCCCGGAGCATTCGTAGGCGAGCGCATGGCAATGGTGCACGCGCTGGCCAATGCGATCGCCATCGCTATCCGCAATGCGCGCGTGTTGCAATCGCTGCGCAGCGCCTCAGAGCACGACGTACAAGCTCGACAGCAGGCTGAACGCCGAATGAAAATGCTGCAGCGCTATGCAGATTTCTTCGAAAGCGCAGCGGACGGCATGGTGGTGGCCGACCGTGGGGGTCACATCCTTTACGCGAACCCCATGGCGAGTCGCTTGATGGGAGTCAATCGCGAAAGCCCAAGCATCGCCCGTATTCAAGATCTTTTGGGTGCTTCCGAAACTCACCAAGTCGAACAGCTGGTCGAGGGATTCCGCGCTGGCGTTTACCCGCAGGGCGTGGATGTGCAGGTGCGCG
>DATJEQ010000469.1:0-5153 GCA_035496495.1 Polyangiaceae bacterium | reverse complement strand
GTCGATTCCCGCCAGATGCGTGCCCAGTACCTGGACAAGATGGACATTGAGCGTGAGCGCGGCATCACGATCAAGGCGCAAAGCGTTCGCCTGCCCTTCAAAGCTAAGGACGGCAAGACCTATCAGCTGCAACTGATCGACACGCCCGGCCACGTCGATTTCTCATACGAAGTCTCCAATAGCCTTTCTGCCTGCGAAGGAGCGCTTCTTGTTGTTGACACGACCCAGGGCGTGCAGGCCCAAACCGTCGCGAACGTGTACCTCGCGGTCGACAAGAATCTGACGGTGATCCCCGTACTCAACAAGGTGGATCTGCCGTCGTCAGACGTCGATTCGGCCGCAAAAATGGTGGAGGAAGTGATTGGGCTCGATTGCAACGGCGCCCTGCTCACCAGCGGCAAAACGGGCATTGGTGTGCTGGATCTGTTGGAAGCGGTGGTGACGCGCATTCCCGCGCCCCAGGGCAAACCGGACGTGCCGCTGCGTGCTCTGATTTTCGACAGCTGGTACGACAGCTATCGCGGCGCGGTCATGATGGTGCGCGTGGTCGACGGGACGCTCAAGAAAGGCAGTAAGATCAAGTCCTTTGCCACCGGCCGCAACTACGAGGTGACGGAGATAGGCTGCTTCACACCGCACCCCACCGCCCTTGACGAACTGGGGCCAGGCGAAGTGGGGTTCGTTGCCGGCAACATCAAGAGCGTGGAAGACACCAAAATTGGCGACACCATCACCACGGTGACCGGTTCTGCAAGCGAGGCGTTACCCGGCTTCAAAGAGGTGAAGCCCATGGTGTTCGCCGGCGTGTTCCCTACCGATTCGGCACAGTATGAAGAGCTGCGCGACGCCTTGGCCAAACTGCACTTGAACGACGCTTCGTTCCATTTCGAGCCCGACACCTCGGAAGCGCTCGGCTTCGGGTTTCGTTGTGGCTTCTTGGGGTTGCTCCACATGGAGATCATTCAGGAACGCCTGGAGCGCGAATACAACCTGGAACTGATCTCCACCGCGCCCAGCGTGGGTTACCGCGCGCACACCAAGACCGGCGAACTGGTGCAGGTCGACAACCCCTCAAAAATGCCGCCGCCGGGCGAGATTGAAAGCATTGAAGAGCCGATCATGCGCGTTACGGTGCACACACCAGGCCAGTACGTGGGCGCTGTGGTGTCATTGTGTGAGGATCGCCGCGGTGTCCAAAAGGGCATCCATTACGCCACGCAAACCCATGTTGTGGTCACCTACGAACTGCCGCTAGCAGAAGTGCTCCTGGATTTTCACGACAAACTGAAGAGCGTCTCGCGCGGCTACGCCAGTATGGATTACGAATTGCTCGGTTATCGCGCCAACGATCTGGTGAAACTCGACATGCTAGTGAACGGTGAACCCCTCGACGCGCTCAGCGTCATCGTGCATCGCGACACGGCTTACGCGCGCGGGCGAGCACTGGCCTCAAAACTGAAAGAACTGGTGCCCCGCCAGCAGTATGAAGTGGCCATTCAGGCCGCGCTCGGTTCCAAGATCATCAGCCGCGAAACGGTGAAAGCCATGCGCAAAGACGTGACCGCGAAGTGCTACGGCGGCGACATCACCCGTAAGCGCAAGTTGCTGGAGAAGCAAAAAGAGGGCAAGAAGCGCATGAAAAGCGTGGGCAAGGTTGACGTGCCGCAAGAAGCGTTCTTGGCTGTGCTCAAGCTGGAGCAATGAATCTGTGAGCGAAGAGATTTCAACCATTGATGCGATGTTGCAGCGGGTGAATGCCGCCCGCTTGAAGGGCGATGGAGCTTTGCTGGGCGGCATTGTCTCCTATCTGGAAGCCATCCCCTTTTCCAAGACGCTGCAAGTGCACCGCTATCGGTTGGCGAACGGCCTTTCTCTCTTGCTGCTCGAAGATCATTCCGCGCCGGTAGTCGCCTACCACACCTGGTACCGCGTCGGTTCACGCCACGAGCGCGAAGGGAAAACGGGGCTTTCTCACTTGTTCGAACACTTGATGTTCAACGAAACGGAAAATCTGCCCGCTGGTGAATTCGATCGCAAGCTGGAAGAAGCCGGCGCGGAAAGCAACGCCTCCACTTGGCTCGATTGGACGCACTACAACATCGCGATCCCCAAAGATCAGCTGCCGTTGGTGATCGGGTTGGAGGCCGAGCGCATGGCGCACCTGGTGCTCAAAGATCCGCAGGTCACCAGTGAAAAAGAAGTGGTGGCGAACGAGCGGCGTTACCGCGTCGACGACGACGTGGAAGGTGCGATCAGCGAGCTTTTGTGGGCCACTTGCTTCCGCGAGCACGCCTACCGTTGGCCAACGATTGGCTGGATGCAAGACATTGAAGGCTTCACCACCGAAGATTGTCGTCAATTCTACAAGACTTACTACTCGCCGAATAACGCGACCGTGGTGGTCGCGGGGTCCTTCGACACCGAAACGTTGCTCAGTAGCGTCGCGGCCGCTTACGGCTCTATGGCCCCTGCCCTGCTACCGGTGGAAGAAGTCAAACCGGAGCCCCCCCAAACCGAAGAACGCCGCGTCGAGGTGCAAAAGCCTACGGTGAGCGAGAAGCTCGCGATTGGCTACCACTGCCCAGCGCTCGGCGATTTCGATCACGCGCCGCTGACGCTGTTGTGTGAGATCTTGTTTGGCGGCCGCGCATCGCGGTTGGTGAAGAAGATGGTACGTGAGTTAGAACTGGCCTCCGAGGTGCGCATGTTCGTCGGACCCTTCCACGATCCAGGAATGATGGAGCTGTTCGCCTCCGCGCGCGACTCGCACACCGCCGAGGAAATGCTCGCTGTGATCGATCAAGAATTCGAACGCGTGCGCAACGAAGCGATTGCGGTCAGCGAAATTGAACGCGCATTGGCCCGGTTCGAGCTTGGCATGCTGGCTGGGTTGGAGACGGCCGACAGCAAGGCGTCCACCATTGGTTTCTATGAAACCGTCTTGGGCGATCCGGGTGCTTCGTTCGCGCGACTTGCGGCATTGCGCCGGCAAAATCAAAGTGATCTGTTGCGCGTGGCACGACGCTACCTCACGCCGCAAACGCGCAGTGTGATCATTGTGCACCCCACTGGCAGCGTGCTCGAGGCGGCGCAATGACGCTGACGACCCGCGACTTGATCGTTGAAACAGATCATTCACTGCCGCTGGTGCATTTCAGTGTCGCGTTGCGCACCGGCGCGGCGCTCGATCCGGACGAGCTCGCAGGGCTCACTCGCTTGACGGCGCGGCTGATGCGGCGCTCGGCCGGTGGCCGCGACGCGGACGCCATTGATCTGCTGGTCGACGGCATGGGTGCAAGTTTCTCGGCGGATGTGGGCAGCAGCACCGTGGGCTTTTCCGGAACGGTAATCAGTCGCTCATTCCCCAAGTTATTGGATCTGCTGAAAGAATTGCTCGGTAGTCCTGGGTTCACCGACAGCGAGCTGCAGCTGCTCAAGCGCGAAACCTTGGCGGAGTTGGTGGAAGCCAAAGACAACGACAAGCTCCTCGCGCGCCGCTGGTTCAATCGTGAATTCTTCAAAGATCACCCCTACGGACGCTCGGTACTGGGCAACATGAAGAGCCTTGAGCGACTCGAGCGCAGTGCCGTAGTCGGCAATTATCAAAGCTCGTTCACCGCCGGCAATCTGCTGTGCTGCTTCGCAGGCGACATCGATCAGGACAACGCAGAAAAGGCCGCTCAAGCATTGCGCCAAACTCTGCCCCAGCTGCCGGCTTTGACCGATACAACCGCTGAACCCACCGGGGTCACGGGCCGTCGGTTGCTCATTGTCGACAAACCCGAGCGGACGCAAACCCAGATTTTGATGGGCTCTTTGGGCACGCACACCCGCGATCCGGATCACGTCGCATTGCAGGTTGCGAACACAGTATTCGGCGGGACGTTCACCGCGCGCCTGATGCAAGAGGTGCGCGCAAAGCGCGGCTGGTCATACGGGGCCAATTCATCGCTGGCTCATGAGCGACGCCGTCACGCCTTTGTGATGTGGACTTTCCCCAAAGCCGAGGATTGCGCGCCCTGTATCGAGCTCGAATTGCAGCTCTTGCAGCAGTGGTGGCAAGACGGCATCAGCGAGCAAGAGCTCACTTGGGTAAAATCCTACCTCACCCGCTCACACGCCTTCAACATCGACACCTGCGCCAAAAGGGCCAGTTTGGCCCAAGATGAAGTGCTGTACGATCTGCCCCCAGGTTACTACGCCGACTACATCTCCCGCATCAACGCAGTGACCCTCGATCAAGCCAACGCCGCGATCCGCAATCGCATCGACCCCAAAAACCTGCTGATAGTAGTGGTAGGCACCGAATCCCTCGTCGGAAACGCAGTCCGCGCAGCAATCCCCGATTTAGAGCACCACGACGTGGTGCCCTTCGATCGCGACTGAGCGCGTCAACTCAGTGCGCTCACGGCACCCAGTGGGTTCCGAGGTCGAGTGGGATGGTGTGGGCGCCGTTGTTAACGTCTACGTTGCCGAGGAATGCGGCCTGATCGCCCCAGCATTGGACGCGGCCGTCGTTCAGCAGGGCGCAGGCGTAATCGGCTCCACCGCTGGTGACACTCACGGCAGGGCCAGCCAGTTTCACTGTTACGCCGCCCTGGGCGTCGGCGGGCACATCGGGATCGACCCAGGTTTCTGGGTAGAACGGCGGCACCCAGCAGCGCACGCTGCCTCCCAGCATCAGGCCACACTGATGTTTCCCGGGAAATGAGCTGAGCGATACCGCCACAATGCCAGGACCACCCCAAGGCGGCACCGCCGCCATCTCATTCTTGAATTGGCACACCGTGCTGTTGTCGCCGAGCAGGGCGCACAAACCGATGTCCGTCGAAAACAACGCAGTTGCCGGACTGGCCCTGCCAAGCGCAACTCGCTCCGTCGACTCCGGCTCACCCACGGTGCCATCGGCAAACCGCGCGTACGGGGCGTAGCCGGAGCTGATCTCTGCAATGGGCGCCCCCAGCACGGTGACCGCCGGCAGCGGGGATTGGTCCCAACACTTCACACTGTCGTCGTCGAGCAATGCGCAGGCTTTCCAGTAACCCACTCCAATTTGCTTCGCCGTGCGACCGGCCCCCAAATCCACCGCCGGCAGATTATCGCCCATTTCGCCCGGCTCATCCCCCCAAGGCGGCGTTTCACCCAAACCGAGT
>DATJEQ010000468.1:0-10006 GCA_035496495.1 Polyangiaceae bacterium | reverse complement strand
TTACAGCCGTCGCATTCGCGGCGCCGCCAAGTGGACGTGCCATCTGACCCCAAGCGGGAGTCGACCACGCGACAATCCACTTCGTGACAGAACGGGCACTGCATCGCACAGATCCCCCAGGGAAATAGCCCTCAGCGGCTGAATCAGCCGTCGAACGCGGAGAGCACCAATGCTGCGTTAGTTCCCCCGAATCCAAACGAGTTGCTCATGACGTGGCGCACTTTTCGCTCACGCGCCTTGTGGGGAATCAAATCCAGCACACAATCCGGATCCGGATTGTCGAGATTGATGGTGGGCGGAATTTTGCCCGACCGCAGCACCAGCGCGCACACGGCGGCTTCCACAGCGCCCGCCGCGCCGAGCAGATGCCCCATCATGCTCTTGGTTGAGCTGATCCAAACCTTCTTGTCGGTTGCATGAGAACCGAACACATTGGCAATGGCCCGTGCCTCTTCAGTGTCGCCGGAGGGCGTCGAGGTGCCGTGGGCGTTGATGTATTCGATCTGGTTGGCGTTGAGGTTCGCGTCCGCCAGCGCCAGGCGCATGGCGTTGGCCGCGAACTTGTGCTCGGGCGCTGGCTTGGTGATGTGGAAAGCGTCAGTTGTGGCGCTCCACCCGGTTACCTCGCACAGAATATTGGCGCCGCGCTTCTTCGCGTGCGTCAAAGATTCCAGAATCAGCGTGCCGGCGCCTTCGCCGCATACGAAGCCATCGCGATCTTTGTCCCACGGGCGACTGGCGCGGGTGGGGTCGTCGTTGCGGCGGCTCAGGGCGAACATGGCTGAAAAGCCAGCAATCCCGATCGGCGTGATGGTCGCTTCCGCGCCACCGGTCACCATCACATCTGCCTTGCCGCGGCGGATCCATTCCACCGCTTCGCCAATGGCGTGCGCGCTCGATGCGCAGGCGCTGGTGTGGCAGTAGCTCGGGCCGTTGATGCCAAATTCAATCGACACTTGCCCTGCGGCGAGGTTGCCAATGATGGAGGGTATGAAATACGGGCTGACCTTGCCGGGGCCTTTGTTGTGCAGCACGAGCACAACGCGCTCCAAGTTCTCCAGGCCGCCCAGGCCGACGCCTATGAAGCAGCCGACGCGCTGGCGCGCCTCTTCACCCAGAGCAATGATGCCCTCGGCGCCCAGCAGACCCGCTTCTTCCAGGGCCATCTTCGTGGCGCCCATGGCGAAGGTGATGAAGCGGCTGACTTCCTTCAGCTTCTTCTTGGGCATGAAGCTGCCGGCATCGTAGCCCTTCACTTCAGCGGCGAAGCGGGTTGGGTACTCGTCGTTGGTTTCAAATTGTGTGATCGGGCCAACGCCGCTCTCACCTTTGAGCAGTGAGTCGAAGGTGGCATCCGTACCAATGCCGTTGGGTGAAATCACCCCAATGCCTGTGACTACGACGCGTTCCATGCAGAGTTTCTTTCGCTGTTGCCCCTGTTGGGATCACCTAAGGCGTCCCCACCCAAAGGCAACAGTGTTGAAAGGAACAAGCCCAAAGCTGCGACTTACCCGCCGCTGCTGTGCTTCTGGATGTAGGTGACGGCGTCTTGCACGGTGCGGATCTGCTCCGTGTCCTCGTCCGGGATGTCGATCTCGAACGCCTCTTCGAACGCCAAAACCAATTCAACCAGGCCCAGTGAGTCTGCGCCCAGGTCGTCGATAAATGTCGACTCGGGTTTGATGTCTGCTTCGTCAACGTCAAGCTGCTCTTTGATGATTCGCTTGACCTCGGCCGTAATATCGCGACCTTCCGCCATTGTTCATGCCTCCAAGGGCTCGCCTCATGTGCGAGGCCATTCGGTTATTGTGAGTGGTTGAGATTAGTTCAGTTGGTTAAGACCGGGTGATAAAATCCCCGAAAAACATATGAATGTTGGACCTACATATACATGCCACCGTTGATCCGTAGGATCTGACCGGTGACGTAACCCGCCTCGTCTGAGGCGAGATAAGCGATCGATGCGGCGACTTCCATAGGCGAAGCGGCCCGACCGAGGGGAACGACCGAGAGCATGGCCGATTGCTGCTCGGCGGTGAGCGCCTTGGTCATGTCGGTTTCCACGTAACCCGGGGTAACCGCGTTGACCGTGACATTGCGCGAGGCGTATTCGCGGGCCAGCGACTTAGTGATGCCGAGCAGGGCCGCTTTGCTTGCCGAATAGGCCACCTGTCCCGCATTGCCCATTTCACCGACCACACTGGAGACGAAAATGATGCGACCGCTGCGTGCACGCATCATCGGCTTGAGCGCAGCACGGGCGCTCGCGATGGCCCCTTTGACGTTGACCGCGAAGGTGCGATCCAAATCCTCTTCTTTTACGCGTAAAAGCAGGCCATCAATGGAGATGCCCGCGTTGGCGACGAGAATGTCCAGTCGGCCCAAACGCTTCGCGGTGGCTTCAACGAAGCTTTCCGCCTGAGCAAAATCCGCTACATCGCAGCGCACCGCCTCAGCTTTGCCACCCGCCGCTTGAACGGCTTCCACCGTTTCGCGCGCCGCGCTCTCACCGTTCACATAGCTGATGACGACCTGCGCGCCGCGGGAGGCGAGTGTGACTGCGGTGGCTCGGCCGATGCCGCGTGAGCCGCCGGTGACGATTGCCACCTTTCCGTTGAGATCGAACATCTCTTGTACCCCTAAAAGGCCACCGAGGGTGCCACTGGGGCCGCGTCTCTAGCACGGTGGGCCCGGAAGCAACCCACAAACCGCACCCTAAGGGCCGTGTTCGGCCGGCCGTCCGCTTGCGCAGCGCGTCAGGATCCAGGCTGGAGAAAAGCCGCGATTTGCCCAACGGCTTCCACTGAGCCTACCGATAACACCTTCAGCGCCTTGTCGATCTTGCGAACTAAGCCCGCGAGGACCGTGCCGGGCCCGATTTCGAGCGCCCGATCAACCCCGGCTTCGGCCATGACGCGCACCGATTGCTCCCACAGCACCGCGCCGTCGACCTGACGGACCAGCAGTTCACCGATCCGTGCGCTGTCGCTGTTGGGCCTCGCTTCGAAGTTGCTGACGACGGGAAAGCGGGGCGCGTGAAATTGCAGCTTGTTCACGGCGATGTGCACCGCTTTGGCTGCGGGTGCCATCAGGCTGCAATGAAATGGGGCACTGACCTGCAATGGAATTGCTTTGAGTTTGCGATCACTGGAGAGCGCGCGGGCGCGCTCCACTGCAGCGGCACTGCCCGCGATCACGATTTGGCCCGGTGCATTGAAATTCGCGGGCGCCAGGACGTCGCTTTCCCGCGCTGCATCACACAGCGCGCGCACGTCGGCTTCACTGCCGCCCAAAATAGCGGCCATGGCGCCCACGCCAGGAGCGACTGCTTCTTGCATTGCTTGGCCGCGCAGGCGCACCAACCGCACCGCGTCTGCAAACTGCACTGCGCCTGAAGCGACCAACGCGCTGTATTCACCCAAAGAATGCCCGGCTGCGAAAGCCGGCTGCGGCAGATCCGCGCATTCTTTCTGAATCACTCGCAGCGCGGCAATGCTGGTTGTCACAATTGCCGGCTGTGCGTTGGCGGTGAGCGTGAGGGTATCAGCGGGGCCCTCAAAGCACAGCTGCGCGATGTTCTCGCCTAAAGCCTCGTTCGCTTCTTCGAACGTGTTGCGCGCGACCTCAAAATTGTCGAACAGGGCTTTGCCCATGCCCACTTGCTGCGTTCCCTGTCCCGGGAACAACCACGCGACCCTCATTGGTTCACCTCACATCACCACAACCCATCACATGACGACAACGGAGCTGGCCCAGGAAACGCCCGCGCCCAGTGCACACATCAGCACCGTATCGCCCTTTTTTACTCGGCCGTCACGCACGCCCTCGTCCAGAGCAAGCGGAATAGAAGCGCTGCTGGTGTTGCCGTAGCGATCGATATTCAGAATGAAGCGATCGAGCGGCACATCCAGCCGTTGCGCCACCTGGGCAATGATTCGGGTGTTGGCTTGATGCGGCACGACCCAAGTCACGGAATCTGCCGTCAGGTTTGCACGCTCAAGGGCCGTTCTAGAAGCGGCCGTCAAGTTACGAACTGCGGCCTTGAAGATGTCCTGCCCGATCATCTTCACTTTGTCCTGCTTGCTCGCGATCAAATCGCCGGTCAACGGCAATGCGCTGCCCCCTGCGGGAATGCACAATGAATCCGCCAGCGTTGAATCGGTGTACAGACAAGCCGAGAGCACGCCACGCTTGTCGTCGTCGCCGGCTTGCAGCACCACAGCGCCCGCGCCGTCACCGAACAGCACACACGTGGCGCGATCTTGCCAGTCGACAATGCGGCTCAGCAACTCAACCCCCACCACCAAAATATTGCGATGGGTGCCGGTGCGAATGAACTGATCGCCAATCGAGAGCGCGTAAAGAAACCCGGCGCAGGCGGCGGAGATGTCGAAAGCGGGGATCTCGCCGATGCCCAACTTATGCTGCAGGATCGCGGCACATGAAGGCAGCGGCCGATCCGGCGTCACGGTGCCCACAATGATCATGTCCAGGGCGGAGGCGGGGATGTTCGCCATCTCCAGTGCTCGACGAGCCGCGGCCAGGGCGAGATCACTGGCTGCTTCGTCCTCGGCTGCGATGCGCCGCTGGCGGATCCCAGTGCGCTCTGAGATCCACTCGTCGGAGGTGTCCACCAGCGCTTCCAGCTCGCGGTTGTGCATGACCCGGCGAGGGGCGTAACCACCGACCCCGGCGATCACTGCCCGCGTAGGCTTTTGCTGCGCAGCCATTGGTCAGTTCCTACGATGGCCCCGCAGGGCCGTCACGCAAAAATGGTTGAACCAGTGCCAAACCACGCTAGGTTGCGGGGCATTTTGGGGCGCCCAAGCCGGGCAACCCACCCAACATTGGCTAGGGGACGTTATTCGCTCTTGTCCGAGGCGCCGGTTGCTTTGGTCACAATGGCGCGACCCTTGTACTGGCCGCACGCACGGCACACGCGGTGCGGCACCATGGGGGCAGAACAATTCGGGCAAGGGACCAGATTCGGCGCCGTGAGTTTGTCGTGGTGTGCACGACGCATATCGCGTTTGCTACTGCTCTTGCGTCGCTTGGGAACTGCCACAACTCACTCCTTCTTTTGTGCTCGTAATTTGTCGGCTATCGCCGCCAGCGGGGCCAACCTGGGATCGACCGACCGCGGTGCCTTTGGGCTATTAGCCGGCGGACCGATAGCGGGAGAATCCTCTGAGCGCAAGTCCGAACGCAGGGGAAAGAGAGGAAGCTCCAGCACAATGTGCTCGCGCACGAAGTCATCCAGCACGATTCGGTCGCCTTCGAAGGTATCGCGAGCGGCATCGTCGTCGCTCAGGGTGGCATCGGATTCGTCCGCCGCCGCCTGATTATCGCGAGTATTTCCGCGCTTCTTGCCGTGCTTCTTGTCGGCCGCAGCGACCGGTTTAGCCTTGCTGGGTGTTGCTGCCGTCACGGCCGGCTTGGCCCGAGGTGCGGCGCTGGGGCCGGTACGCGGCGCGAGCA
The DNA here is from genome assembly GCA_035496495.1 of Polyangiaceae bacterium. GTDB lineage: Bacteria > Myxococcota_A > Polyangia > Polyangiales > Polyangiaceae > SZUA-265. Next base: position 4,528 of record DATJEQ010000468.1, on the reverse strand, counting down.
GCAGGTAAATTTGGGGCTCCAGAGTCAGGGGCACTGGGTCCAGCGTGCGCGCGCAGGGCATCACTACGTCAACCTTCGCCTGGGCTTGGACCAGCACCTCCCGACCGTTCTTGGCGAGCGTGGCCGTCAGCAGGCCAGTGCGTCCTTGGCTCTTGGCTTCAGTATCGGCCAAATGCGTGTCGATCCATTCCGGTGGAATGGGCCACTGCAAAGAGACGTCATTGCGCTCCACATCCGCGAGCGGCACCGTGAACAAGGGCTGCGACACGTGTTGCTTGTAGCGCCGGCTCCAGCTTCCGGCAAACACCCCGGTTTCCACGCAACAAATCAGCACAAAGCGGCGCGGCTTCGCCCCGGGCCGACATTGCTCCGTGCCGGGTGTGATACGGTGGCGCCCGGCGCATGCACGCTTGGCTCCAGCCTGAAAGTCGACCGCGACGCCTGTTGATCGGCTTGGGCGTGTATTTCATCGTTACCGCGGTGATGCTCGCGTGCGCGGCGCGCTCAGTGTTGCGTGAGCACACGCCGTACAATCATTTCGCGCTGCAAGCACAAGCCTGGTTGCATGGTCACCTCGATTTGGGTGGCGATCCGCCCGCTTACGCAGGCAACAACGATTTCGCCAAATTCGAGAACAAGTGGTTCGTCACATTCCCATGCTTCCCCGCGCTGTTGCTGGTGCCGCTGGTGCGCTACGCGGGCAGCGCGGAGGGTGTACGCGATGGACAATTCTTCATTTGGCTTTCTGGCGTTGGCCCAGCGGTGCTGTTCTTGGCCTTAGAGAAAATGCGGCGGGCGGGGCGCAGTTTGGGAAGTGAGGAGAGCAACCTGCTGCTGTGTTTGCTGTTTGCCTTCGGCACCGTGTATTTCTTCACCGCGGTTCAGGGCACTGTTTGGTTTGCGGCGCATGTGGTGGCCGTTGCGCTGTGCGCTTTGTACTTGTTGTTCGCCCTGGACGCTGAGCGGCCGTTCCTTGCAGGGCTGATGCTGGCGTTCGCCTTCTGGACGCGCACACCGCTGCTGTTTGCTTTTCCTTTATTGGCATTGGAAGCGCTGCGGGTGCACTCGAAATCGCAGCAAGAGCATGACGCTGAGCGCTCGGCGGGCTTCTTGCAGCGCAAAATGGCTCAGCTGAAAAGCGTGTTCGGGCGGATCGACTGGCCCGGGCTGTTCAAGACCTACGTTCTTTTTGCGCTGCCGTTGGCGCTCGGTGTCGGCCTGGCTTGTTGGTACAACGTCGTTCGATTCAAGCATCCGTTTGACTACGGCTACCAGTACTTGACCATCGTGTGGCAGGGCCGCATGCAGAAATGGGGCCTGTTTCACTACCACTACCTGGGGAAGAACTTGGGCGTGGTGCTCACGAGCTTGCCCTGGCTCGGCGGTGGGGGCGTGCCCTTCCGCATCAACATGCACGGCCTCGCACTGTGGTTCACTACGCCCTGCTATTTGCTGTTGCTGTGGCCCAAAGACACGCGCGCGCCGCATTGGGCCCTGTGGTGCACGATTGCGGCTGTCGCTGTGCCCACGCTGTTCTACCAAAACACCGGTTGGGAACAGTTCGGTTACCGCTTTTCAAACGACTACTCGATCTTCCTCTTTGCGCTGCTCGCACTAGGGGGGTTCCCCGCGTTGCTCCCGCGCGCCGCCGGTGCTCCGTCGCGTTTTTGGCCACGCGCGGCGTTCACGCTGCTCGGCATTTGGGCCATCGGTGTGAACACCTTCGGCGCGCTCACATTCCAACGCGACGGAATGCAGAAGTATTACTATTCGCAGGGCACTCAAAAGAGCATCTACGAGGAGTGAGGTGCCCCCACCCGTCGCGCCCCTCGACCCTTCGACAGGCTCAGGGCTCGGGGCTGCGCGCAGCAGGGAGAGGTGGGGAGACGCGGCTCAAATCCCCGTGCGGCAGTCTTTCCACACTTCGTGGGACGTCTTGATCTGTTGCGAAATTGCCAGCGGATCCAATCCGCGATCGAGGCGTTTGATGGTGGCGATAATGTTCCAGGTTCTTTCCGCAGGGACTGCGGGGTCGTCGCCGGGGCGCAGGGGGACGGCGAGGACGAAGACGGCGTCTTCGATGGCAGCGGTGACGTACATCATGCGGTCGATTGGCTCGCCCAAGACGCGCACAGCGCTGGGAACCGCGTAGGCCCACGCGATGGCGTCGATGCCGGGGATTTGAAGGTCGATGGAGGCAGAACTCGGCGTGAGATCGGGCCAGTGATTCGATTGCGAGGTGTACTCGAGTTCCCAGCGTTGATGCTCCAGCAGCAATTCTTTCCCGCGCGCGCTGGTGCCAATTTCTTCGGCGGTGGTGCTCTGCACTTCCATCAGAATTCCATCAAGCACCAACAGGTGGTCATTGCGTGGGATCTTCTCAGCGTCGCGCGCGGCGAGGAATACGGAGAAGGGCACTTGCCCAGCATTGCCCGCGTAGAGAAACCCGCAACCGACGAACACAGCCGCGGTGGCCAAATGCGCCGGCTTACGCGCAGGCGCCATTTCCTGTTGGCCGCCGGCCGGCGTTGCTGCGGTCGCAGTATTTGTTGGTGTAGATGCGGTAGTGCCGCAGCCGTTCAGCGCACAGGTCAGCGCTGAACACAGAAACACGGCGGCGATGCGCGAGCTAGCGATCACACCGGTCCGCTGTTATGGGGTGCATCTTGAACCTCACCTTAGCACGAACGCACAGCCCCGCGACGGTTCGCAGGGCGCTTCTGGTGATCGCGCTCGGCGGCTTATTGTCGTACTGCGCGGCGCCGCAGCAGTTGGGCACGGTGCCGGTGAACAACTCCGGATTGCGCAGTCGGCTATTGGTGGCCAGCGAGATCACTGGCGGCGCGAAGTTACACCGCGCCGACGAACAGAGTGGGGATTCCGGCTCTCTCAGCGAGACCGTTCGTCCGCAGGTGGAGGCAACGCCAGCAAGCGAAACTGCTCGCCCGCCAGCGGAGGTAACGACCGAGAGCGAAACCGTTACTGCGCCGCCGGAGCTAATCCCTGAGCGCGATCAATGAGCTCAGGGCGCTCGACTATCAGGGTTTAGGCGTGCTGCGCTCGATGGTCACCTTCTTGATCTTGGGCGGGTCCACGGCTTGGTCGCCCACGACTTTGTGACTCGCGAGCTTCTCGATCACATCCCCCGGCTCACATTTGCCGAAGATGGTGTACTTGCCATCCAAGTAAGTTGAAGGCGCATCCAAGATGAAAAACTGAGCGCCGTTCGTGTCGGGCCCGCGATTGGCCATGCACAGCAGGCCGCGTGCGTCGTGGCTGCCATTCTCCCAAATTTCATCGGGGATCACGTAACCCGGATCGCCTGAGCCGTTGCCCTTCGGATCGCCACCTTGGATCATGAAGCCTTTGATAATGCGGTGGAATACGGTGCCGTTGTACAGCGGCTTCTTCGCCCAGCTGCCTTCGGGCGTCTTCCAAGGGCGGATGCCGCGCGCAAGGCCGACGAAGTTAGCGACCGTAATCGGCGCTTTGTCGTCGAACAATTCGCAAGTGAGTTTGCCGGCCTCGGTGTCGATCGTTGCCACTAACTTGCCGTCCTTCGGCAAGCCCTTGGTCGCGTCATCCAAAGTCCACACGCCTTTCACTGGGTCGCCGGGAGAGACGGCCACAGTTGCGGTGGGCTTGGCAGGAATGCGCACCGCAGGCGCTGCAGGAGCGGCGCTGGCGGTCTCAGCCGGCTTGGGCGGAGTCTTCGTTTCAGCGGCTTGCTCCGATTTTTCGGCGGGCTTCTGTGCGGGCTCCGGTACTTTTTCCTCGCACGCGCTCACGACGAGACTGAGCAAAGCGGGCACAGCAAACTGCCAAACGACGGTGGACGATTGGTGCATGGACAATTCCCTTCGAAATCAAAACACAACGCGGAGGTGTTAATCGGTTGCTGATTCAGCGGTCAATCAAAAGGTGCTGCCCCGCTTTGACGCCATTGCGCCGCGACCACCCCGCGTTGACTTCCAGCACGTACTGGGCCGGGCAGGGGATGCTGCGCGTGGCATCGTTGAGCACTGGAACTTGCTCCAAGATCCCGGTGATGGTGCCGTCGCCCGCGATGAACATCATATCCAACGGGATGCAGGTGTTGTGCATCCAAAAGCGACGGATCTCTTCGTTGTCCCAGGAGAAGATCATGCCTTCGTCGCGGGGCATTTCCGTTACGAACATCAGCCCGTGTTGGTGTTGGGCGTCAGTGACCGCGTGTTTGGCGTTGATGCGCGGCGCTCCAGGTGCATCGGCGAAGGTGATGAACACGGAATCGAATTGCGGAGGCGCTCCCGGTTCAGTGGGGCAATTCGCGGCGGGCTGCGCGGTGGGCGGGGGTGTGTCCGAAGTGGGCACCACGCACGCGGGCGGAGCGTGCATCGCGGCAGACGTTGTGCCGCTGGTTGCGGCCGTTGTTGCGCTGGCGTGCCCGCCAGTGCCCACGGCTTGAGCCGGCGTTGTGCTGCGAGGCGTGTCGTTGTGATCGCAAGCCGCAAGCACCAGGGAGAGCGTCAGCAGCGGCGTGCACGAG
>DATJEQ010000467.1:0-10277 GCA_035496495.1 Polyangiaceae bacterium | reverse complement strand
GGGATTGACAGAGCCCCAGATTTTGAGACTTTCCTACGCCCAAAGCCGCTCCGGTGTCGTCTAATGGTAGGACAAGGGACTTTGAATCCCTGAATCGTGGTTCGAATCCATGCACCGGAACACTTGAGGCGAAATGGGAACCTAAGACACATCGTGCTGTCTTAGCCACAGTGCTCGGTCTAGCCTGGGATAAGCGCCGGTGACCGCTGCAGAAAACCTGGAGGAACGCTTCATCGAGCGGCTGCGCGCCCGCGATGAACGCGCATTCAACGAGTTGGTGTTGGCTTACCAGGAACGCGTCTTCGGATTAGTGCTGCGCATGTTGGGCCAGCGGAGCGAAGCCGAAGACATGGCGCAAGAAGTCTTCGTGCAAGTATTCAAAGCAATCGATCAATTCAGAGGCGATGCAAAACTGAGCACCTGGATTTATCGCATTGCCGTGAACCTGTGCAAAAATAGAAACGTGTATTTGGCGCGACGCCAAAGCCGCAAACAAGACGAATTCGAGCTGGCCGAACACGACATTGTGCAAGCGCGCTCCGTGCAGTCATCCGTTGACCTGGAGCCGCCGGATCAATTGGTGCAAGGCCAGGAGCTGGAACGCATTGTGCACGCAGCAATCGCCCGAATGGATGCGGAGTTCCGCGAGGTGCTCGTTTTACGCGACGTAGAAGACCTCAGCTACGAAGAAATCATGGACATCACAGGCCTGGCCATTGGCACGGTGAAAAGCCGTATCCATCGCGCTCGCTTGCAACTCAAAGAAGAAATCAGCCGCGTTACCGGGGAGAACATCGAATGACCGAGAACCAGCCCCCAGCAGACCCCGCCAGCACTGAAGACAACTCCGAGGATCTACCCTCCATTCCACCGGATCCGGCGCTGAGTGGCCTATTGCGGCGTGCGCTGCCGGAGAGCGAATCGCAAGTGGATCTGTTGCAATCCGTGCAGCGCAAGCTACGCGAACGCAGTGGCGGAAAGTTCTACGAGGAAGGCTGGAGCCTGTCCAAGCATCCCCCTATTTCTATGTACCTGATCACCAGTCTGTTCATGATCGCGATCTTGGTGGTGCTATATTCTGTGCTGTTTTCTTTCTCTGGCACGCCCGAAAATACGACCATAGAGCCGCCCCCCGTGCAAGTCATGCCACCGCGCTGAGCACGCGTCCCCCACTTGTGAGCGAGCGTGCTATACAGGCGCTCGCTATGGTTGCGAAAATCTTAGTCACCGGAGGCGCTGGTTTCATTGGCTCTGAGGTGGTGCGTCAATTGGCGACGCAAGAAAGCTCCAGCGTGGTGGTGCTCGATTGCCTCACTTACGCCGCGAACCTCGATTCATTAGCGCAGGTGCAGGGGCGCTTCGCGCTGGAGCAAGCGAATGTGTGCGACGGCAATGCGGTGCGGCGCATTTTGGCTGAGCACCAGCCCACGGCCATCATGCACCTGGCCGCAGAATCCCATGTGGATCGCAGCATTGATGGGCCTGCGGCATTCATCGAAACAAATATTGTGGGCACTTACACGCTGTTGGAAGAAACCCTGAAATACTACAAAGGGCTAACTGGCGCAGCACGCGACCAATTTCGCTTCCATCACATCTCAACCGATGAAGTCTTTGGCTCTTTGAATTTGCAAGATCCCGCGTTCACGGAGCACACCCCGTATCACCCCCGGTCGCCCTACTCCGCCTCGAAAGCTTCCGCGGATCACTTAGTGCGCGCGTGGCATGAAACCTTTGGCCTGCCCGTTGTGCTCAGCAATTGCTCGAACAACTACGGCCCTTGGCAATTTCCAGAGAAGCTCATTCCTGTGGTGATCGGCAAAGCCCTCAGCGGCAAGCCCATTCCCGTTTACGGCAAAGGCGAGAATATTCGCGATTGGCTGCATGTCAGCGACCACGCACAGGCTCTGCGCCTGATCTTAGCGCAAGGGCGCATCGGCGAAAGCTACAACATTGGAGGCAACGCGGAATGCACGAATCTCGATCTGGTGCGCAAGATCTGCCAACTGATTGATGAGCTTGCCCCAAACAAGGACGGCACTGCGCACGAGCAGCTGATCACCTATGTGGCGGATCGACCCGGTCACGATCTGCGGTACGCTATTGATTGCGGCAAGATCCAGCGGGAATTGGGCTGGAAACCGCGTGAAACGTTGGATTCCGGTATGCGCAACACCGTGACCTGGTACCTGAACCACCGCTCAATCTACGATCGCGCGCAGGCCAAGGGTGAGCGATTGGGCTTGTCTAAACAATGATGCCCACTGTTCTTGTTTTTGGAAGCGGCGGTCAACTGGGGCAAGAACTGCTGATCGCCGGTTGGCCCCAAGGCGTCAGCGTCGTTGCGTGCCCAGAGGAGCAAGCAGACATCACCGACGACGGCTCGGTCGCGGCTGCGTTTGCGCGATTCCCCGCGACTCAATTGGTGGTCAATGCCGCGGCGTACACTGCGGTCGACAGAGCAGAGACGGATCAGTCACGCGCCTTCGCAGTCAACCGCGACGGCCCATTGAACCTCGCGCTCGCCTGTTCAAAGGCATCCGTTCCCCTGGTGCACATCTCCACGGACTATGTGTTCGACGGTAGCAAACAGGGCGCTTACGTCGAGACCGACCCTACCGACCCGATCAGCGTTTACGGTGCGAGCAAATTGGCCGGTGAGCAAGCCGTGCTATCGTCCTTACCCCAGCACGTGATCCTGCGAACGTCGTGGATGTACAGCGCATTCGGTCATAACTTCGTCAAGACAATGCTGCGCCTCGCTGCCGAGCGCGAGTCGATCAAAGTCGTGAGCGATCAATTCGGATGCCCCACGAGCGCGCAGGATCTCGCGCACGCCATCGCTCAAATTGCCGAATCGTTGCTCAATCGATCAGCGGCTTGGGGCACCTATCACTGCGCCGGCACCGGCGGCGCCAGTTGGTACGAATTGGCTGCAGCTGCAATTCAAAGCTCACCCCACAGTGCGCGCTGCCGTGTCCTTCCAATCCCAAGCTCTGAATACCCAACCGCCGCTCAGCGCCCCATGCGCTCAATCCTTGATTCAACCCGGTTCAGCCGCACCTTTGGTGTCGCGCTGCCATCCTGGCGACAATCCCTGGAAAAAGTCGTCGCCAAGCTCAGCGGATCTGGCGATCTGGCGCAAGGTCGGCGTTCTTGAGAGGGCGCCACAGCCCGTGCTAGCTTGGCGCGGAAAGTCATGCGTTTCGAGGAAACCGCCGTAGCCGGCGTTCTGATCATTCGACCCAAAAGGCATCAGGACCATCGCGGCTATTTTTCTGAGATCTTGCGCGACGATCTGTATGCATCAGCGGGCATCACGGATAGGTTTGTGCAGGAAAATATCTCTCACTCAACTGCGGCGGGCACACTGCGCGGTCTTCATTTTCAACTCGCACCGCGCGCCCAAGCAAAACTCATTCGTGTAACGAACGGCGCAATCCGGGATGTGGCGGTCGATTTGCGCAAAGATTCACCCACATTCGGCCACCACGTCGCGGCTGATCTGGATGCTGAAGCGGGCGCCCTGATGTATGTGCCCGCGGGTTGCGCACATGGTTTCTGCACCTTGGTGGCCGATACCGAGGTCAGTTACAAGGTGAGCGATTACTGGTCTGCCGATCACGAGCGCGGCCTTTTGTGGTGCGATCCTGCGCTGGGGATCGAATGGCCATTCGCAAAAGAACAAGTCGCGATCACGCCGCGCGATCGCGACTATCCCGTGTTTGCAGATTTGCCCAAGGTCTGTTTCACCTACCCCAGCTGAGCTGCCGCCAGAGCGGCATGACTAGCGAGCACTATGAGCGCGCGGAATCTATGGGGTAAGGCGGCCCAACTGCTATACGTGCTGCCGATTCTGGCGCTCTTTCATTGGATCGATCGTCGTTTGGTGCAGGGTTGCGGCACCAAGTCTGAAACCTACTTTCTCAATGATCAGCTGCACCGAGCCACGGGTACTCCCAAAGCTAAAGTGATTGTGCTGGGTCAAAGCACCATGGGGCAATGGCTGGATCCCCCCTATTTGAGCAGCGCGCTGAAGCTGCCAGAAAATGAAGTGTTGGACGGACACTTGGGCGGCTGCCACCAGGATTGCACGTGGGCAGAAGTTCAACTGCTTCTGCACCAGAAGCGTCACTTCGAAAAAGCGTTCTTCGGCTTGAATTTGTACGAGATGTGCGACTCTGCAACGTGGAAGCGATCGCTGCAGCACGCAACGATGACACCCCTTTCTGCCGTTCCTGGGTTGTTCTTGATTTATGGTCGCAGCGACGACGCGGCCAAGTACGTCAGCCGATTCGTTGGTGCTTCGCTGCTGAGCGCTTATGCCGATCCGCTCTCGGTGCAGGAGCACCTGCGTCGCACGCTGTTAGGGAAACCTGCAGATGTTTCAGATTGGGTCGCAACACCTGATCCAGAAGGCGCCGCGGTCGACGAGAAGAAGAAGCCCAAAGAGATCGCCAGTTGCAGCATGGCTCCCGCAGCGATCCAGGTAAAGGTCTCCTTCACGAACTCACTGCTCGACGGGATGGAGCAGTTGGCAGATCACAATTACTTCCTGCTCCTGCCCGATCGAACCTCCCGCATGTCGGGTGTTCACGTGCAGCGATGGCGGCAGTTCCGCGCCGCCATCGCCGGCGTTCTGGCCGCGCACCCCGACGTCCAGCTGGTAGATTTAGTCACGGGCGGCGCTCTCGCCTCAAAATACTTTCGCGACAGCGTCCACCTCAATGCCAGCGGCACCAGCATCCAGCGCAAGTTGTTTGAAAAGCGCTTGAAAGGTTTGAGGGCGCAATGATCTTTACCAGCGCCGAGTACGCACTCTTTCTTGCGCTGGTTCTGCCGCTATTTTTTGCGCTGCGCGGGCAGGCTCGCAAAGTACTGCTCCTACTCAGCAGCTATTGGTTCTACGGCACGTGGAGCATCAAATTCCTGCTGCTTTTGTGTCTTTCCACCTTTGTGGATTACCACGTCGCTCGCCTGCTGGATCGCGCCACGGCGCCCGCACGACGCCGTTCATTACTGTTGTTAAGCCTGAGCGTGAATCTTGGTGCGCTGGCTTTTTTCAAGTACGCCAACTTCTTCATCGATTCGGCCACTCCACTGCTTACAGCCGTCGGCCTTTCGTCTCAGTTGCACACGCTGAGCATCGTGTTGCCGGTCGGCATCTCGTTCTATACGTTTCAGGAGCTGGGTTACATCCTGGATGTTTATTGGCGCAAATCGCCGGCTGAGCCTTCGCTGCTCAATTACGCGATGTACACCGCGTTTTTTCCTCAATTGGTCGCGGGCCCCATTGAGCGTGCGCCCCACCTGATCCCCCAGCTTTCAAGCATTGGGGCGAAGCGATCCATCGACCTCAGCGGGGCAGGATTGATCGCCATCGGCGCCTTCAAGAAGGTGGTGATCGCCGACAATTTCGCCAATTTGGTCAACGCGATCTACCAGCAGCCACAGAACAAATTGGGAGGCGCACTGTGGCTGGGCACCTATGCCTTTGCGATTCAAATCTATTGTGATTTCTCTGGCTATTCGGACATCGCTGTGGGCAGCGCACGCTTGCTCGGTGTGGAAGTGATGGAGAACTTCAACGCCCCCTATGCCGCTACAGGGCCGGCCGATTTCTGGGGACGCTGGCACATCTCGCTCTCAACTTGGTTGCGCGATTACTTGTACATTCCGTTGGGGGGCAATCGAGGCGGCGAATGGTTCACCACCCGCAACCTGATGATCACCATGCTGCTCGGCGGGCTGTGGCATGGAGCCGCATGGAACTACGTGTTGTGGGGCGGCTATCAGGGCCTGCTCTTGATCGTGTGCCGCTCGCGCGTGCTGAACAGCTGGGGCAGGCGCTTGGAAGCGCTCATCAGCTCGCGCGTGTTCAATGTGGGGCGCAAGCTGATCTTCTTTCATTTGGTTTGTTTGGGTTGGGCCCTATTTCGAGCACGATCCCTAGCCGACTGCGCCACTTTATGGCGCAAGCTGCTGCTTCCCGGCGAATGGCAGCTGGGCGAATTTTTTGACTTGATTGGGAGCGCGCACCAGATCCGCTACGTCCTGCTGATCTTCACCGTCACATTCGCAATCGTGCTGGGGCAGAACGTGTTCGGCGGAAGCACCAAAGCCGCGGTGGCCAAACTGTGGGCCACACCTCCCTGGGTTCGCTTTGCGACTTGCTCATTCCTGCTGTACAGCGCACTGGTGCTGACTCAGGCTGAGCCACCGCCCTTCATTTATTTTCAGTTCTAGTGGCTCGCTCGGCGGCGGGCTCGCTCTAGATCAATCAGAGCTGCAATTTTCCAGAATATTTCGACTGCCCCCTTGAATTGCGAATAGCATCCACACCGGGCGGACATAGTAACAACCATGCTGAAGAGAACTGCCTACTCTACCGCAACCCTGCTTTTTGCCATCTGCCTGCACGCGGGCTCGGCGCGCGCGCAAGCCACCTCGGCTTGTTATTACGACATGGGCCGCATGGTCGACGCCGCTCCGTTGATGGGCACGAAGATCTCCACCGATGAGCAAACAGGCAATCTGCACTACCTGCAGTACCTGCCGCACATGCACGACCCCGCCAAGAAATGGCCGGTGATCGTATTCATGCACGGCATTGGCGAAGTCAACGCCGCCGGTGACATGCTGAATATGAACACCAAGCATTCACTGCCAAGGCAGGTAGAGAATCCGGATTGGGATTGGCCGTTCATTGTTATCTCCCCGCAGATCGCGAGCGATGGCTGGGTCAATCATGCGACGGAGATTGGCGCAGCGTTGGATGTGATTGAGCAGCAATATGGCGGCGACCCCAATCGCATTTATCTGACGGGGCTGAGCTACGGCGGCGTGGGCACGCTCTCCGTCGGTATAGCGCTGGCCGATCGCATCGCGGCACTGATGCCGGTCAACCCCGGAGGCAGCGTCGATAATTGGGGGATGCGCGCCGCGATCAAAGACAAGCCCATTTGGTTTTTCACTGGTGCAAACGACGCCGAATTGAATACCAATTCGTCGCGAGCCATGGACATTGAAACCGACGGCGGTGAAGCGTTCTTCCATTACGATTACGCATTTGCCGACGAGTACAACGACGTTGTGCCGATGGAGACGCTGCAGCACAAGCACAACTTCGGCACCTACGCGGGTATTGGGCACGACGTGTGGCACGCGACCTACGGCGTGTACTGCCCCGAAGATCCGAAGCTCATCGCAATGAAGACCACGCAGTACAAATGGCTCTTGGCGCAGTCACTCGACGGGTCGCCGTTCGTGGATCCGCGCGATCCCGGCGTGGTCATCCCCCCTGGCGGCGGTGGCGCGGGCGGTGCGGCTGGCGCAATGGGGATGGGAGGCACGGCGGGCGCTGCGGTTGGCGGCACTGCTAGCAGTCCAGGTGGCACCGGAGGCACATTGTCCGCCGGCGGCTCCGTCTCCAACGCAGGAACAGCAACAGGCGGCGCCAGCGCCGGAAGTGCTCCGGTTGCACTTGGAGGGGGCGGCACGGCTCCTAGCGCCAGCGCGGGCTCCCCAACCAGCACTCCGACAGCCGCCGCGGGCACGCCCGCCACAATGGCCGCGACGCCCGAGGTCTCGCAGAGTAGCGGCTGTTCAACGCGAGCGGGCGCGACCTCAAATTTCGGCCTATTACTCGCGTTTGCGGCTCTCTTAGGGATCAAGCGCCGCAGCCGGCGTTAACCCACGGCGCCCAGAATTGCCTGAACGCCGCGCGCGAAATCGTCGGGCGGAGTGAGCAAGCTCACGACGACAAAGGGCTCCGTTGCGAAATCGAAGAACCAGCCGGGCTGCACCAGCACGCGCCGCTCCTGCAAAAGACGCAACACCCATGCTTGCTCGCTAAGTGTCTGCGGCAGCTGAAGCACCGCGCTCCAGCCGCCTTCTGCTCTGAGCAGGGTCGCGGCACTGTCTCTCACTAACGTGCGCAATGTTCCATAATTGGTGCTGATCCGCTCTTGAATGTGATCGTGGGTGGTTTTCCCGTGGCGCAGCAATTGCGGCAGCGCGGCTTGAACCGGAGTCGACACCGAAAGAAACGTATCCGCGATCATTTCCAAGCGGTGGTGCAGTTCATCGCCCAGGGCGCTCGGACAAGCGTAGGCCATCATGCCCAGTTTGAGTTGCGGCAATCCCGCGTACTTCGACAGGCCATCGAGCACAAACAACGGCACTTCAGCGCCTTGCAGTACACACAAAGCGGACAGCGGTCGCTGCGCGTCGTCGATCAACGGATAGCGGGCGAACACCTCATCGGAGATCAATGGCAATCCGAATTGGGCTAGTCGCAACCACTCTTGCTTAGAAACGTAAGAGCCCGTTGGGTTATTCGGGTTCACCAGCACGACGGCACGTGTGCGTGGAGTGACCGCGCTTGTGAGCGAATCGAAATCGATGTGCCACGCACCGTCGTAAGCCAAACGATAGGGCGTCGCCGTCACATTGGCGAATCGCGCCAAATATTCAAACAGCGGATAACTCGGTGCCGGGATCAACACCTCGTCGCCCGCGTCGCACAGCAAGTTAAATAGAAAGCTGTACGATTCACTGGTGCTCGCGGTGAGCAGCACTTGCTCGCTGGGCAATGCGACACCCAGCTGTCGAAAGTGCTGCGCTGCGGCCTCGCGCGCCGATGGCATACCCAAGGGCGCAGGCTCGTATTTCGAACAATCCACGTTCGCCAAGATCTGCGCCAGCGATGCAGAGGGCCCCCGTAATCCGACGACGGTGGGGTTCGATACCGTCAAATCGAGATACGGCGTACCCGCTTCTCGCATTGCCCCAAGCGCGGCATACAGCGCGTTTTCCTGGTGTTCGCTCGCGCTGCGCCGTGAAAACATGGGCGCAGCATCCACCTTCGGCTCCCATGGCGCAAGGATCTGCTAAGAAGCCGCGGCCATGTTCAATTCCGACACCGTCACCCAGCTGGAATATCAAGGCCGCACGCTCACCTTGGTGGGCACCGCGCACGTTTCCAAGAAGAGCGTGGAAGAGGTGGAGCACGTGATCGACACCTTGCGACCCGACACCGTGTGCGTTGAATTAGATCAGACGCGCTACGACAATCTGATCGACGAAGATCGCTTTCGCAAGTTGGATATTTTTCAGATCATTCGACAGCAAAAGGCGCTTTACTTTCTGTCGACCCTCACGCTCAGCGCATTTCAGAAAAAACTGGGCGATAAATTGGGTGTGAAGCCCGGCGCTGAGATGCACGCGGCCATCAACAAGGCGAAAACGTTGGACGCCACTTTGGTGCTGGCGGATCGCGACATTCAAGCCACGCTCAAGCGCACTTGGGCCAACCTGAGCTTTTGGAACCGTTCAGAATTGCTCAGCGCTCTGATCGCGGGCTTCTTCTCGGCGCATGAAATCGAAGAAGATCAAATCGAGCAGATGAAAGACAAAGACACGATTGGCGAGATGATGAAAGAATTCGCCAAAGCGATGCCCAAGTTGCAAGGCCCACTGATCGACGAACGTGACCGCTATCTGATGTCGGCGGTGCGCGAGGCCCCGGGAAAGAACGTGGTGGCGGTGGTGGGTGCCGCCCATGTCGAGGGCATGAAGAAATATCTGAACGAGCCTGTAGACCGCGCACAACTCAGCGTGATCCCCCCGCCCACGCTGCTGTCTCAGATTCTCAAGTGGCTGATTCCATTGGTTATTTTGGCATCGTTTTATTGGGGATGGAAGGAACACTCCAACCAGCGCCTGCTGGAAATGATCAACGCCTGGGTACTGCCCACCGCCGTCCTCAGCGGCCTCGGCACGCTGCTCAGCGGCGGAAAACCGCTGACCGTACTGTGCGCCATGATCAGCGCCCCCATCACCACGCTCCACCCCGCGATCGGCGTCGGCATGGTCGTCGCCCCCGTGGAAGCCTGGCTACGCAAACCCACCGTCGAAGACTGCGAACAGATACCCACCGCCATCGCCACCTTCCGCGGTGTCTTCAAAAACCCGTTCACCCGCGTATTGATCGTAGCCGTCGGCTCATCCCTTGGCGCCGTGATCGGAATGTGGATCGGGACGGCGGGTGTGCTTAAGTTGCTGTGAGTCCTAGCACACCACCCCATTTCACCTCGCTGCACGGTGCGGGCCAATTTACAGTTAGCCAGCCCGTGTCATGAAACCAGGCGTCGACCTACGCGTTGACGATCCTAGTGACGGCCCACTTGTCGAGCAACTGCCCTAAAGCAGTCCTTGAGGCCTGCGCGTCACATCAAATCTTCTTGGGCTAGGCCTCTCAGTTGCCCCGCCCCGCC
>DATJEQ010000466.1:0-10634 GCA_035496495.1 Polyangiaceae bacterium | reverse complement strand
CCGTTCTTGCGCTGTTGTGGCTGCATCGCGGCGGGTTGGATCTCTGGGGCGCTTGGCTGGGTGGCTTGCTCGCGTTGCTGATATGGAGCAAAGCGACGGCGCAAGATCCGGCGCACTGGGTCCGGCTACTGTCGCCCAGCGCGTTGATAGCGATCGCGATCGGGCGCATCGGGTCGTTCGCGTCGGGTTGCGATTACGGCCGGATCTTCTCGCCACAGTTTGCTTTAACACGCGCGTTGAGCGAGCACGCGCGTTGGCCCTCTGAGGTGATGGAGCTTTCAGCAGGTCCACCGGTGTGGCTCGCTCAAGTTGAGCGACAAATGCTCGCTGCTTCGAGCGTGGTGTCGTTGCCCACTCACCCGGTTCAATTGTATGAAGCTTCGCTGGTTGCAGCCTGGTTATCGATCGCGCTGCTGCATTTTGCGCCGGGCAAAGCCATCATTGAGCAGCCGAGGATCTTGCTCTTGGGCTACAGCGCGATCGCTTTTGCCGCCGAGTGGTTGCGCGGCGACGAGGACCGCGGGCTGATCGGGCCGTCGCTGCACGGCCCTCTGATCGTGTGCTTGAGCACTGTGTTATTTGCGCTCTCGCTGGGCATCGCCGTGCGTCATTTAGGACTGACAGTCTCGCGGTCCATCCAAGCAGGCGTGGCGTTTGGGTTCGTTTATGGAGCGGTGACCTGGCCCATTGGGCAGCTGCTGCAACACGCACCGGAAGGTGGACGCCTCTCGCTGGCCCAATGTGCGGCATTGTTGATGGCGGCCGTGTGTGGCTTCGGGGCCGGAAAAAAGGTGCCCCAAACTGTAGCGTAAAGGCTCGATCGGGCGTTTTCTCGCGATCTAATTGCAGATCATTGCGATGGCCTTTACCTGTTCAGGCAAGAATTGTAGCCTCCCCGCGTATAACAACTGCAGCGTGTTGCTGCGTGATTGAGGCGTCGCAGCGCGACCGGGAGTTAAAGGAACCATGGCCCTATTGAAGCATACAGCGTTGTACGGACTTGCCAGTATGTTGACCTTCGCCTGCGGTGGCAGCAACGAGCCGGCGCAAACCCCTCCCCAACAAGGGCAGCAGCCTTATCCGCAGCAGCAGGGTTACCAACAGCAACCGCCTCCGGGCTATCAGCAACAACAGCCTGGTTACCAGCAGCAGCCACCTCCAGGTTATCAGCAGCAGCCGCAGCCGGGTTACGCGCAGCAGCAGCCGCAGCAACCGCAATATCAGCAACCCGCGCCTGGCCAACCTGCGCCGGCGCAACCCGCCCAACCCGCGCCCGCACAGCCCGGAATGGCTTTGCCACCGAACTTCTCGCTGCCTGGAATGGCGCCGCCTCCCGCGGGCCAGGCACAGCCCGTCGACGCCTCGGTGGCCGCCGCCGCGCAGGGCCTGATCGCGCAACTCGCTGCATCCCAGGCGCCCGCGGGTGCCAAGCCGCTCGGCTCATTGATCGCAGGTAATTTCAGCACTGGGTCGTCGCTTGAGTCCCAGGTGCAGTTGCAACCCGGGAAGTGTTACACGGTGGTGGGCGCAGGCCTGCCCAACGTGACTGAATTGAATTTGCAGTTCGTGGGCGTCACCCCAATTCCGGGAATGAATCCCGTGCTCGCCCAAGATCAGTCGACCGGTGCCCAAGCGGTGCTGGGGCCCAAGCCCAATTGCTACAAGCAAGCGCTCATGGTTCCCGTGCCCGCCAAGCTGGTGATCACGGTCAGCGGTGGCAGCGGCATTGCCGGCGCTCAAATCTTCGAGAAGTGAGCTTTCAATCCGGGACTCGGCTCACGCCTTGCGATTGCGCTCATACACCAAGCGCAGCCCTTGCAGCGTGAGCTCCGGGTCGACGGCTTCAATGCTCTTTGCGTGACCGGCGATCAGCGGTGCGAGCCCGCCGGTCGCCAGCACCGCGCAAGGAAACGACAATTCGGCGCGCAGCTTCTCCACCAGGCCGTCGACCAGCGCCGCGTAACCGTGCACGACGCCGCTTTGCATCGATTGAGCCGAGTTGCGACCCAGCACAGTGGGCGGCGCGACAATTTCAATGGGACGCAGCTTGGCGGCTTTGCCCAACAGCGCTTCCAAGCTGACGCGAATGCCGGGAGCGATGACGCCACCCAAATATTCGCCCTTGGGAGATACGCAGTCGAACGTCGTGGCTGTGCCAAAATCCACCACAATGGCGCCGCCTTTGACGCGTTCAAAGGCGGCCACTGCATTGACCACCCGATCGGCACCGACTTCATGCGGGTTCTCGTAGCGCACTGAAATCCCGGTCTTCGTTCCGGGCCCCACCACGAGCGCGATTTGCCCACAGCTTATCTTCGTTGCTTCCGCAATCGTATCGGTGAGCGGCGGTACCACACTGGCAATGATGACAGCCGTGAGCTGCTTTTGGCTTAGCCCCCAGGAAGTCAGCATCTGTGAGAACAGAATGGCGTATTCATCCGGGCTGCGAGCATGCGCCGACTCGCAACGAAAGGTGTGCTTCAGCTGCTCGTTGGAAAAGAGCCCAATGGTAATGTTGGTATTGCCAATGTCGACTGCGAGTAACACCGTGGCAATGCTAGCATGTCTGGGTTCCAGGCCCACAACCCGGACTGCGATTGCGGGCTGCTATTGAACTTTTGCGCGCTCGATCACGTCGTCGAGCACCAGATCTTCCCAAGAAGAGCTCGCTGTGCCGATCCAGGTGTATTGGCCGTCCAGCGCGGGTGAATCTTGCAAGTTGATGAACAACTGGCTGGATGCCGTGTCGGGTCCCCAATCTGCGAAACCCACGCTGAAGGCGGCGAAGTGCTCTGCGCTCGGCTCGCTGGGCAGCGGAGGTCGCCCGCAACCTCCGTAGCCATCGCCGGAGGGATCACCGAATTGCACCACCAAGCCAGGGGCTGCGCGGTGGATGAGCAGGTGATCGTAAAAGCCTTCACCCACCAGCTCAAGCACCCGCTGCACGCTGCGCGGGGCAAGATCGGGACGCAAGGCAAGCGTGTGGTGGCCTGCGCTGGTCTCGAATGAAATCACAATCGGACGATCGGGCAGAACGGGGGCGGCTGTCGCACTGGGCGCCGACTTGGTAGGCGCTGGGCACTGCGCACCGCGATCGCCCAACATGCCCAAGGCGCGTTTGGCTTTTTCGCGCAAGGTCTGGTTCGGATCGCGGCACAGTGTTTCAATCTTGCTCTTGAGGCTGAGCAATTGCAGGGCGGCGGCTGCATCGGCGAGTGCGCCACGAACGGCAAACTGATCGGGCGCGTATTGACGATCGAAAGCAAGCGTCAAAGCCTTGCTGATGTTCTCGTCGACTGGGTTATTCACCGTTCCCGCGGGTTCGGTCATGGCGCGCTCGGGATTCTTTGCCAGCAGTAGTGCTGCGGCCGCAACCGTTCCCGCCTCTGCATCGCCCAGAGCGTCGGCCAGCGCGCTGATGGGCAATTCGCGATGGCCATCAAGGAGCTTGAGTGCGGCTTGTCGCACGCGTGGGCGATTGGATTGCAGCAGTTTCTGCCACTGCTTGAGCTTCGGGCCATCGATGGGTGCGCGATCCAGCACGTCGACCTGTGCCAAATTCCCCGTCAACCCGTCGGGGTCGTCGCAGTGCAGTAGGCGGGGCTCCTGGCTGTCGGTTTTCGCCAGCAGCGCTGCAGATAAGCAGCGGATCTGAGTGACCCGGCGCACCATCGCGGGGGAGGTAGAGTCGACTATTGTCCAAGTTGCCCAGCCTTGCAGCGGGCGTTGCAGTGCGGGCGGGTAATCCAAGTTCAAGCTGCGCAGTGCAGCAATCAGCACTGGCCACGGCGCATGGGACAAGTCGGAAGTGCGACTGAAGGCGTTGGCCAGCTCGACAAGGGCTTGAGCGATGGCGTTTTGACCTTGGGCGCCGCGTCGCGTGAGCACGTGTACCGCCAGAGCGCGCTCGCGGATGGAAAATGAAGCTCCCGTGATCGCCGAGGTGAGCAGTGCGTTGGCGCGATCGTCACCCAAGGTGAGGGCCGATAGGGCAAAGGCTCGCTGCTCACCGGGCTCCTTGAGCGCCGCTGCGGCAACGTCCGTGACCCGTGTTGCGGCCGAAGGGGCCAGCGCGCTCAGCCCGTCAATGGCAAGCAGCCCCGAATAGATCGGTGCGCTCGGCTTTGCAGCAGCGTCGATCAACGCCACCAACGAATCGTCCTCCAACGAGTGTTGACGATCAGCCCAACGTGCAAGGCCGAGAGCCGCTTCGGTTGCCAGCGGCTCTTTCTGGTTCAACCAAGCGACCAAGGTGTGTTCGGCTTCGCGATTCGCACACTGAGACAGCGCGAGAGCAAAACTGCGCGCTGTGGCCAACGCCGGAGTGCCCTCTTGAACGATCAAGCTGCTCATCCGCGCGACCAGCTCGCGGATGGTGCGCAGTTCACGCCCCGTGCAGCGTGCGCCCAGACCAAAGACGGCTTCAGCGCGTACCTGGGCGTCATCGTCTCTGAGCAGCTGCTCCAGTGTGTCACTGGCAGTTGAGTCGGCGCCTTGGGCGAGCTCGCGGGCGAGCGCTCGCCGCTCGGGAAGCGATCGGGGCAGGTCACTGGCCGCGGTGCTGGCGGATGACGCGGCCGTGGCACTGGGCGAGGGTTCTGGGCTGTGCCGGTGGCCGCGATCGCTGTGGCAAGCTGACAGTGCCAGGGCCAACAGCACACCCCCCATGCCCCCCAAGGGCCCCGGCCCCCCCGGGCTCCAGCGCTTGCCGAATACGGCCACTTTCTGGACTTTAGGCCATAAGTGAGTCACTCAGTGAGCATTAACCTCGATTCGGGCAGGGTTAAACTGCCTGGCTGGGGACAGCGGAGCCTGCTAAACCGCGCTCGGAGCTTGCACAGCGCATCGGCGCGTGAAGCCACAGCTAAAGCGAGATCGATGCACAGACCAGGAAAGCCCGAGGAAGCGGGGGATGGGGCTCGGTCGTCCGCGCATCGCGACTCCGGTGCGGCAGGCGCAGCGGTGACGGAGCTCGCCTTGGGGGCTCCCAAGCCCATGCGTTCGCCCAAGCGAAACCATGGGGTCAACCCCATGCTGCACCGGCCCAACATTGAAGAGAGCCGCATCGACGCGGACGCGGCCAAGGTAGTACGGCGTCTCAACAGCCAGGGCTACGAAGCGTACCTGGTGGGCGGTTGCGTGCGCGACCTGTTGCTCAATCGTGCGCCCAAAGATTTCGACGTGGCAACCAGTGCGCTGCCCGAAGACGTGCGCGCGGTGTTTCGTAACTCGCGAGTGATCGGTCGACGCTTTCGTCTGGTTCACGTGCTCTTCAGTCGTGGCAAGGTGATTGAGACAGCCACCTTCAGGCGCCCACCCAGTGCAGACACGCGCGGCGCGGAACCTCGCACCGGTGCTTCCGCCGATGAGGAGTTGCTGATCCGCAGCGACAATGTGTTTGGTTGCGCCGATGAAGACGCGCTGCGTCGCGACTTCACCATCAATGCTCTGTTCTACGATGTGCAACGTCGTGAGGTGCTCGATTGGTGCGGTGGAATGGAAGACATCGAGCGCCGCGTGGTACGCACCATTGGTGAGCCCGTGGTGCGATTCATGGAAGATCCAATTCGGATTTTGCGCGCCATCAAGTTCAGCGCTCGCCTCGATTTGGGGATTGAGCCCGAGGTGTGGCACGCGATGGTGCAGTGTCGCAATGCGCTCACTTTGGCGGCCAAGCCACGGCTGTTCGAAGAACTGCTGCGACTGATGCGCGGCGGGGCGGCGCAGCGCAGCGTGTGGCTGATGTGGGAAAGCGGCGTGCTCGATGTGCTCTTGCCCGAGCTTGCGAGCTACCTTGCCGATCGCAAAGAGACGGATCGTACGTCGTGGTTGCTCTTGCGGCAGGTCGACGATCTGACCAAGAAGCGCGGCGAGCCAGTCGACGACGTCGTTTTGTGGGGTGCGCTGTTGCTGGAGCCGTTGCTGGAAGCGTGCGCGGGGTCTCACGATTGGGGCCTGAGCGCGCAGGAATTCCTAGATCCCATCGCCGAACGCCTGAACGTGCCGCGACGTATTTCCGACGCCCTGCGCCGCATCGTGTGCGCTCTGCCTCGCATTGATGCCGGCCAAAGTTCGCGCTTCGCCCGCTCGCACATTTACACCCAAGCGCTCGAGCTATTGCAAATGCGCCGCGAAGCCGACCCGGATGCAATTCTGCCGGCTCCCCGCCGCAAGCGCCGCAGGGCGAGCTAAATCGACGTTACGCCGTCATTTCGACGCGCAGGAGTTTGTGGCCAACGAACAGGTAGTCGCCGTGGGTAAGGGCAGTTTCGCCTTTGATGCGCAGGAAGGTGCCGTTCTTGGAGTCGTTATCGAGCAGCACGAATTTGCCGTTCGCTTCTTCAACCGCACAATGGCTGAGCGACATTTGTGGATCGTTGGGGAAATTGAGATCGCACGCTTCGCGACCGATGCGTAGGGTGTTGTCGAGCGAGCACACGGTCATGCCGGCAGTGCCACCGGCCAAGATCTGGGTGATGCGAAATGAGCTGCTCTGACGAGGTGAGGCGTAGAAATAGGTGCCGTCGGCGTCTGCATCACCGGGAGGCTTGGGCGCCAAGTCCACCCGGAATACCTGACTGCCGGCCATGAACAGATCTCCTGGGTGAAGATCCGCCTTGCCCTTGATGCGCAAGAACACGCCATTGAGCGAGCCTTCGTCCCGCACCACGAGGCGCTTGTTGCGATAAAGAAAATTCGCGTGTGTGGGCGAGAGAAAAGAGTCGTCAGGGAATTCCAGTTGTCCGGTGCGCCCAAGCAGGTGTTGCTCGGCTTTGAGGTGGTAGCTGAGCCCTTCCATCTCGTCGTCGCCGTACACCAAGATCAGCCGCGCCTTTTCTGGGTTCTGCAGATCACTGAAGAATTGCGTTTCTCCGCTCATGACGGCATCAGGAAGCCCCGCGCCGCAGCGACCGCAGAACTTGTGCCCGCGAGGGACGCCCGTCATGCATTCGGTACAAATGTGATGTTTGGCCTGTTGCATTGATTCCTCCGCGGCAGACAGCGTCGAGGGGCCACGAGCGCCCTCGGTCACCGAGCCCAAAATGATAGCCAGTCTGCGGCCCCATTACAACGCGCTCAGTTAATAAGCGCACGACTCAGTTAATAAAGGTCAGACGGTGGCCTTCGTCGCCCCAAAAGCCTTCGTCGCCCATCAAGCGAAAGAAGAATTGCTCCTTACAATTCGAGGCGGGAAGGGTGCCATAGTCGCGTGAGTCGAACGGCAGATGCCGATCATCGCTGAGCAAGAAAACCTCGCCCAGGGGCACCTCTGCTGAGAAATCAGTGTCCTTGCGCGGGGTGCTCAGGCGCATGTGTGTTCCACCGCCCAAGATTTCTATCTGACAACCCAACTCAATGGGTGTGCTGGATCCGGGGGCCACTACCTTCACCTTCGACGGATCGCAGCTCGTCTCCGTGCCCAACCTACGCCGATTGATGATCACATCGCCGCCCTGGATCCTCACCGTGTCACCGCCCTGAGCAGCAATGCGCCCAATGACAATGTCACCCGGGCTGCTGGGATCGGGGCAAAGCACCAAATCCCCGACGCCCGGCGTGGTGAAGCGCCACAGCAGCACCCAGTCGCCAGCATTGAGCGTCGGTGCGATCGATACCGCCAGATCGGGGTCGTCAGTCGGTACTTGCCACCAACGGATGGCGACGGCGCGTGCCAAGCCTACTACGCCGCCCAGAAACAGGACGAACCACAGCAGGGACTTGAGCGTGCCCGACATACATTCAGGGTAATCAAGGCACAGGCAACCCGCCAAGTTTGTTTGGAAACCGCTAAGACTCGGTAAGCACTAGATCTTCTTTGTGCACCACGATCGGCTTAGGCCCAAGTTGGGGCAATAAATTGCGCAATTCGTCGCTGCTGCGACCGGCGGCCACCGCCACATCTGCAGAACTCAACCGGCACAAACCACGGCCCACCTCTTGAGCATCGGGGCCGAGCAACAACACCGAATCCCCGCTGTTGAATTGACCGCGCACACCCAGGACGCCTACCGGGAGCAGACTATTCTTGCCGCTCTTGAGCGCGCGCGCCGCACCCGCGTCGAGCAAGATTGCTCCGCGGGGTCGCAGCGTGAACGCAATCCAATGCTTGCGGGCCTTGAGCGCACTGACGTGGGGAGCAAAGTACGTACCCACCTCCGCGCCGCTCAGGACTTTTTCGATCACGCCGGGGCGCGTCGCGTTTGCGATCACCACTGCCGCGCCTGAGCGAGTGCCTTTGTGGGCGGCGTCGATCTTGCTGCCGATGCCACCGCTGCCCAGGCGGGGTACGCTGCCTTCGACGCTGCTCGCTGCTGCCAGCGCTTCGCCTTTAAACGTTTTCATCACCTCGCCACTGGCATCGAGCACGCCATTGACGTCCGTGAGCAGGAGCAACAAATCGGCCCCCACCACCGGTGCCACCATGGCGGCGAGTTGGTCATTGTCGCCAAAACGAATTTCCTCTGTGGCGACGGTGTCATTCTCGTTGATCACGGGAACCGCGCCGGCATCGATCAAGCCGCTCAGCGCTTGGCGCGCGTTGTTCAGTCGTTCGCGGTCAGTCAAATCCGCGTGCGTGAGCAGCACTTGGGCGGCGACCACACCGTGGGCTTCAAAGCTCGCGGCCCAGCGCTGCATGAGAATGCTTTGCCCGACTGCGGCACACGCTTGAAGCTCCGCCATTTCCTTAGGCCGCTTGCGGAACCCCAACCGCTCAAAGCCGAGCGCAATGGCGCCGCTCGACACCACGACGAACCGTCGCCGATCACCCGCCAGCCGAGCAATATCAGCGGCGATGCGCGCGATGAGTTCGCGATCCGTCGAAAGCGCGCGCGATCCGATCTTGATCACGATGCGCTGGGCGCGTTGAATCGAGCTGCGTGCGGAGACCATGGGGCGCGATTATTCCACGTTGTTGACGGCGTGCAGCTCCAATAACGCGGCGTTGCAGCTGCCGGCCGCAACGAATAGCGGCCGGGTGGATTGCCCCGGGGGCAGCTCCACCACGGCGCGGGTCAATGGCCTCCCATCGCCGCTCAAGTGCTGCTGTGGCAAGAGCATGCACGAGCGCACGACCAACCCCTGCTGCTCAAGCGCCTGCTTGAGGGCGTCGCGGTCCCCCAGGAAAGTGGTTACGAGGAGACTTTCTTGGCCCGCAAGCTGTACGGGTGGACCTTGCAGGGTCAACACCCCTGCTTCTAAGACCAATGCTTCCTCACAGCTCTCAACCAACACCCGCTCCAGCGAACCCGAAGCGGCGTGGCTGACGCTCACAATTACGGAGCGTCCTTGCCTGGCCAGGCCAATGGCTTTGAGCACATCCATACCGTCGTGACTGGTCAGCCCCAAGAGAGGCTCTTCCAAAGCGATGAATTGCGGTGAGCCGATCAGTGTGTGGGCCAGAGCCACTTTGCGCAGTTGTACCGGTAACAGGCGATTGAGCTTTTGCTTGCGCAAATAACCGAGATCGAACAATTGCAGCACGCGCTTCGTTTCAACACGACTGTGCTCGGCACTGAGCCCCAGCAGGCGGGCGCTCAGTTCGAATAGTTCAGAAACGCTGGAGGCTTCAGGCCAAGTGAACTTCGCCGGGAGCACGCCAAGTTGCCCTTTGATGACGCGAGTGCGCGCGTCGACCCCGTCCACGGCGATGCTGTCCGCCTTTGCGCTGATCTCACCCGTGAGCACTTCGAATAATGAATGCCACTGCCCGACCAGTGCAACCGACGAACCCTCACGTGAGGCGACGTTGATGGGGAAGCGATGTTCACCCTGCAATCGTGAAAAATCGATGGAGAGCAGCGCACTCATGGAAATTCACCGCGTGTTTTGCTGAACGCTCACTGCGGCAGCGCCGTGAACTCCATACGCGCCAACGGCTGATCTCCCGCGTGCACTACGAACGGGCCGACCGCTTTGAGCACTCCAGAGACGCTGGGGGGCAACTCGCTCAGCACACTTTCATGAATTCCCGGAATGCCCAGCACGCGCGAGAGGAACGAGGTTTGAATTTCTGGCAGCTCTATGATCGGCGCATCAGCTGGGAGGTGACCGGCACTCAGCGCGTAATCGAGTGCCTGGCGCAGCCCGCCCAATTCGTCGACCAAGCCGTGCTCTTTGGCTTGCTCGCCCGTCCACACGCGCCCTTCCCCGACGGCGTTCACGGCTTGCTTGGTCATGTTGCGGCCCTGCGCCACGCGATCCAGGAAAACGTCGTAAAATTGGCCCACTTTGTGTTCCAACTCGACCCGCTCTTCCGGCGTGAATGGGCGGAAAATGCTCTCGGCATCAGCGCGCTCACTGGTTTTGAAAGTTTCAACGTTGATGCCGATCTTCCCGAGCAATTGGCTCACGTCGGCCTTGCCGTAGAAAATCCCGATGCTACCGGTGACCGTCAGCGGGCTGGCAAAAATACGCGTCGCAGGTGAGGCAATGTAATAGCCACCGCTGGCGGCAACCGCACCCATGCTCACGATGACCGGCTTGCGCTGAGCGGCGAGTTTCACTTCGCGCCACATCACATCCGCCGCCATCGAGGAGCCCCCGGGCGTCTCCAACCTTAACACGATCGCGCCGATGTCTGGGTTGTCTCTCACAGCGCGCAAGGTTTCGGCAATCGTGTAGGAGCCTTCGAG
>DATJEQ010000465.1:0-6440 GCA_035496495.1 Polyangiaceae bacterium | reverse complement strand
TCAATTTGCCCATGATGGTGGGTGCTCGCAGGTCGACTGCAGCATCTCGTCCACCGGAGGTGTGCGAGTACAGCCCGGGCGCTGCAGTGATCAATGTCGAGATCGGCATGGGTGCCGGGGTTCCGCAATCATCCGCCACATTGCTGGCGCCACCGCTTGGCGATCCGCCCTGGGACATCATTCCACCGGTGCTGGTGTCGCCGCCCATGGCCACAACCCCACCAGTGCTCATGCCGCCGTTGTTCGCCATGGTTCCACCGGTGCTGGTCATGCCTCCGTTGTTGTTTGCGGGCGTGCCGCCGGAGGGGTTGGCGGTGCCGCCATTGCCGGTCATGGAGGTTGTTCCGCCGCTCCCCGTCATGCCCGTTGCCGTACCGCCGCTGCCGGTGGTCGTGCTGCCGCCCGTGGTCGTGGTCGCCGATCCGCCCTGTGAGCCGCTGGTGTTGCTCATCGTGGAATCTTTCGCGCTTGAACCGCAGCCGAGCAGCAACGCGCCTACGGTCGAAACACAGAAAAGGGGCTGAAGGGATCGTCGTTTCATAGTTCCTCGAAGTACGGAATTCAGGGTCGGCAAGGGGTGTTCAAACTACCACCGGGTGCTCACGCCGGGGAGCTGACGGCAGCGAATTCGCGGAAATAGTCGCAGAATGTGGGTGCATGGGGGTTCAGTCGCGAGGGAATATTTTTCGTCCGAATTGGATTTTTGCGCCGTCAACGTTATGTAGCCCCATCCAGCAAGCACTCCCGCTCTATTATCGCCGCACATGTCCCGGAAGATCACGGTCTTGGTTTTATTTGGGGGGCGCTCAGCCGAGCACGAGATCTCACTTTTGTCGGCGCGCTTCATCGTCCAATCGCTGGATCCGCAACGCTTTACACCGCTTCTGGTGGGCATCGACAAGCAGGGGCGCTGGCAGCTGCAAACGAGCCACGCATTACTTTCTGCCTCCACGGACGCGCGCCTAGTGCGATTGTCAGATGGCCCTCAGGTTACGTTTAATCCCTGGCCTTCTGGTACGGATCGCGGTGTGCTGCAGATTGAAGGCCACGCAGATGCGGCATTCGATGTCGTCTTTCCGATTTTGCATGGCCCCTTGGGCGAAGACGGAGCCCTGCAGGGGTTGCTGGAGCTTGCGGCAGTGCCTTATGTCGGCGCTGGTGTGTTGGGCTCTGCGGTGGGCATGGACAAAGACGTGATGAAGCGTCTGTTGTTGCAAGCCGGGCTGCCAGTGTTGCCGTATGTTGTGCTGCGCAAAGCTGAGTATTTCGCGGATGCCCAGAAGGCGCTCGCCACAACCGCGGATCTGAAAGGTCCGTTGTTCGTCAAGCCAGCGAATATGGGTTCATCGGTGGGCGTGAGCCGTGTTGTGGATGTGCAGGATTTAGCCAGCGCAGTGGAAGCGGCGTTTGAGTACGACGAGAAGATCGTCATCGAGCAGGGGCTTCACGGGCCGCGCGAAGTGGAATGCGCGGTGCTGGGCGGTGCTCACGGCACCGTTTCCACACCCGGTGAAATTCTGGTGCACCATCCGGATGGCTTCTATTCCTATGCCGCCAAGTACCTGGACGACGGCGCGACCACGCGCATTCCCGCCGAGCTGTCGGCACAAGAAACGAAGACGGCGCAAGAGCTGGCTCAGCGCGCCTTCGACGTGCTTGCGTGTCAGGGCTTGGCGCGGGTCGATCTGTTCATGGACAAGGATCGCAGCCTGTACGTGAATGAGATCAACACCATGCCCGGGTGCACCGCCGTTTCAATGTACCCCAAGATGATGGCCCACAGTGGTGTTGATGGGCAGCAATTGGTCACTCACCTGATCGACGACGCGCTTGCGCGCGCGGCGAGCAGGAAGGCCCTGCGAAGCAGCAAGTAAATACCACGCGCGAGTAGAAATTCAGCGTGCTCGCTTGAGCCACACCAACGTCTCCACATGGTGCGTCTGCGGAAACATGTCGAACGCAGTGATGCTTTCAAGCGCGAAGCCCAGATCCACCAAGCGTCGCAGATCGCGCGCGAGTGTCACTGGATCGCAAGAACAGATGGCGATATGACGCTTAGCAAGCTGAGAGACCGCCTCTATGCCGGCCTTGATGCCCGCGCGCGGTGGATCGATCAGCAGCCAGTCATAACGCGCATCTTTTCCAACTTCGCTCGCAAGGAAACTGCCCACATCCAAAGCCAGAAAAGTCTCTGGGTTCAGGGTTTGTTCAAGAGCCGCGCTCTTCGCGGCGGCAATCGCTTGTCGGCCGCTCTCCACAGCGAGCCCCGAAAAGCCGTTGGCTAGTAGCGGCAGAGTGAAATTGCCGCTACCGCAATAGAGCTCCAGGAAGCGCCCCAATTGTCGCGATCGAGCCCCTTGCACCACCTGCCCAATCAAGCGCTGATTCACCTGCCAATTGACTTGCGTGAACGTGCCGGGTGGGGCCTTCAGTGAAATGTTGGGGGTGAGGGCGTAGCGCTGCCACTTGCTTTGATCGCGCTGTTGCTGTTCTGTGCACACGACGAATTCACTGCTCAGGGCATTGAAGAAATTCGAAGAATCGATGGTTTGCGTGCGTTCTTCTGGACTGCGTACGAAGAACAGCGAGACCTCTCCTTCGGGCGTGCTGCGAATCTCAACATGTGCGAAGGCGCCCAGCGCCTTGGGATGCAAACGACTGATCGCCCGTAGGCGAATCAGGGCGTCGTTGACTGCATCCGTTGCTACTGCGCAGCGCTCCGCCTCCACCAATTCATGGGATTGTTGTGAAAAGAAGCCCACTGCGCCGGAATGGCTGACCTGCAAGCGGATGCGGGATCGATAACCCAGCGCATTGTCACTGGGAACAAACGCGATCTCCGGCAGTTCGCTGAATTTTCCGGTGCGAGTGAGCGCTTCCTTCAGTAAAGAAATCTTGGCTGCGTGTTGCGCCTGCGCTGCAATCATCATCCAATCGCAGCCTCCGCAGCGCGAAGCAACTGGGCACACCGGCTCAACGCGCTCAGCGGAAGCTTCCAACAACTTCCATTGGGTGACCTCCGTGTGCCCCTTGTGCTCCGAGCCTGAGATCACTTCAATTCGATCATTGGGCACAACGCCACTCACCAGCGCCACTTTGCCGTTGGCAAGGCGTGCGTAGCCCATGCCCCCTGGGACCAGCTTTTCTACGCGAAATGACAACGGCTCCGGGCTGCTCATGGAGCTTTGTACCGTAGCGCGCCCAGTTGCCCTAGCACAGCTCAAAGAGCTCCTTCACCGTTTGGCGGCACAGGGCAATGCTGCCCTGCGGCGCTTCTTCACCGCCTAGGCGACGTTGCAGGCGGTGATCCGGTGTAAAGCGATAGAGGCTGTGAGGGGCGGTGATCCGCTGCTGCAATTTGCTGCGATCCACGGGCGTGTCTTCCTTGAGCAGCAAGGTGACCGAACGCGCACTGGCTTCGCACGCAAGCACACGCAGGGAACGCAGTTCCACTTTCAAGCGCATCAACTCGACTAATCGCTCGACTTCAATGGGCGGGGCGCCAAAGCGATCTTCGGCTTCCATCGCGAGGGCCAACACTTCCGCGTCGTCGACCGCGGAGGCCAAGCGCTTGTACAGCGTTAGGCGCAAGCCTACCTCCTCGATGTAGCTTTCGGGCAACAGCGCTTCGACGTCAAAGGACAGATCCGGGTCAACTTCGTGCACCACTTCAACCCCACGCAGCTCGTCGCTGGCTTCCGCCAGCATTTGGCAAAAGAGCTGAAAGCCCACGCTGGCAACGCTACCGCTCTGTTCGGCTCCCAATAAATTACCCACCCCGCGTAGCTCCATATCCAGTGTCGCCAAGTTGAGCCCGCTGCCGAGTTCGCTGTACTGCGCGAGCGCTTCAATGCGAGCTCGGGCTTCGCCACTCAGCGTGCTGGGGGGCGGTACGAGCAAGTAGCAATACGCGCGCACTGGCGAACGCCCCACGCGACCGCGCAATTGATGCAACTGCGCCAAACCGAAAAGCTGCGCTTGATCGATGATCATGGTGTTCGCTCGGGGAATATCGAGCCCACTTTCGATAATAGCGGTGCACACCAGAACGTCGAAATCTCCGCGCACAAACTGAAGCATGATTTGTTCCAGCGACCATTCCTTCATTTGGCCATGCGCAACGGCAATTCGCGCCTCCGGGACGAGTGCACCCAAGCGCAGCGCGCGTTGATCGATGCCCTCGACACGATTATAGACGTAGTAAACTTGGCCGCCGCGCTGCAGCTCACGGCGCACCACTTGCGTGATCGTTCCCTCGTCGTGGCTTGCGACGAGGGTGCGGATTGCGCGCCGATCTGTTGGCGGTGTTGCAATCACGGACAGATCACGCAGGCCCCCGACTGCGAGCTGTAATGTGCGCGGAATGGGCGTTGCGGTGAGTGTGAGCACATCCACATTGGTGCACAGTTGTTTGATGCGTTCTTTATGCGCGACACCGAAGCGTTGCTCCTCGTCGACGATCAGCAGCCCTAAATTCTTGAAATGAATGTCGCGCGAGAGCAAACGGTGCGTGCCGACTACTAAATCCACCTCGCCGTTGCGGATTTGCTCCACCGTGAGCAGTTGGTCGGCTTTGGATTGAAAGCGGCTGAGCACGCGCATGCGCAGCGGCGTATTGGCAAAGCGGCGGCTGATCGTTTGGAAGTGTTGCTGCGCGAGCACTGTTGTGGGGCACAATAATCCCACTTGCCGCCCCGACATCGCGTGACGGAACGCAGCGCGCAGCGCAACTTCGGTCTTTCCGAAACCGACGTCACCGCACACCAACCGATCCATCACTTTGCTATCTTCCAGATCCTTGGCAATGTCGGCGATGGCAGCTGCCTGATCCGGTGTTTCCTCGAAAGGAAACTGCGCTTCAAACGCTGCGTAATCGTCGTCTGCCTTGGCCAGTGGTAGCTTTTGGATCTGAGCTCGCTCTGCGTAGAGGCGCAACAGCTCGTCCGCCATTTCGCGCACGCGGCGCCGCACTTTGGATTTCGTGCGAGCGAAGGTCGCCCCGCCCAGGCGGTCCAACTTGGGGTCGCCATCCTTGCCTAAGTACTTGGTCAGCTGATTCAAGCGATAAACGGGTAGCAGCAGGCGATTATTCTGAGCGTATTCAATCACCAACAATTCCACGCTGGTGTGCCCACTGAGCTTTTTGTGTTCCAGCCCCAGGTAACGACCAATGCCGTGCTCCGTGTGCACCACGAAGTCACCCACCTGCAACGTGCGCAGATCGTCGAGCGCGTTTTTGGCTGCCTTGCTCGACGGCGCGCTGCGATGCGATCGCACGCCAAAGATCTCTTCTTCGGTCAAGAGGACGAAGCCGCTCAACTGGGCGATCAGGCCCCGCCGCAACTCACCGACTACAATTTCCACCTCTGGGGGCGGCGCTTGGCGCTTCATCGCGGCTGGAGACGTGTCAAATTGTACAATGATTCCATGATGTTCCAACAATGCCTGCAGGCGCTTGGCCTGGGTTACGGTGCGCGCGGCCAGTTGCACGCGCAGCGTCTGTTCACGAAATTCAGCAAGAGACTTGAACAGTGCGTCGAGTTGCAGTGCTTTTCCGCCAGCCGCAGCCGGCGCTTTGAGAGCCCGCTGAAGGTCAGCGTGATCTTGGAGCGCAACCCTAGGAGCATCTGGGCTTGCGAATTCGAAGGCAGCCAGGCCGTTGGGTGTGGCTTCTGCGATCGCCGCGCTGCGATGCAAGCACACCACACGGTGCTGCTGCAGCAATTCAGCGATTGATTCGGCGGGTGTCGCAAGCTGGTCGGGGGAAAAGTGAGGCTCAGTGGAGGCCGGCTCCGCCGCACAAATGGCATCCCACTCTGCCCGCAATGCCGCCACGAACCGCGGTGGATCCTCGATGACCACCAGCGCGTTCTTGGGCAGGTACTCAGTGACCGCTACGAGCTCGTGGAATGCTGGCAGAAAAGCGCGCAAGCCGAGCGGCGCGTGCCCTAAAGTCAATCCATCAATGAGTTCGCGCGCCTTTCGGCTGGGCAGATTCACCGCGTCGCACAAAGCAGTGAGCTGTGCACGCGCCCGCTCGCGCGCTCTGGGCTCATCGGTGAGCAACCCCGAAGGTGGCACGTCAATGTCATTCACCTGAGCAAGCGTGCGTTGCGAATCGGGATGGAAGGATTTGATGCTGACCACTTCGTCGCCCAGCAATTCGATGCGCACGGGTCTTTCGAGCTGTACGGGCCACACATCGAGCAAGCCACCTCGCACCGCGAACGTTCCTGCGTCTTCCACCAGCGGCATGCGCGAATAGCCGATGGCGCTGAGCGTTTCGATAACGCGTTCAACGGCAACGCTTGCACCGAGCTGAAGCGACAATCCACGCAACGCGCCGGGTGGGATCACCTTTTGAAGCAGAGCCGCTGCGGGAAGCACCAAGGCTTGAAGATCGGATCGCTCGCGAAGTTGAAACAACGTCGCCATTTGCT
>DATJEQ010000464.1:0-6101 GCA_035496495.1 Polyangiaceae bacterium | reverse complement strand
GGCTATGGACCCGTGTTCCCTTTGGGTCAGTCGATATCGGGGGACCGGCGGTTGGAGCAACGGGGACGATGGCGGTGACCACCGGCTAGTTGGGTTACCGTTTGGCGCGCGGGTAACCGCGTTCTGGGCGCCGTAATGCCGTTTTGAGCGACGCTTGGGGGCCAAGTTCGCTCTAGAGGTGCGGGTTTCGGGGGCCAGCAGGTGCGTTTGGCCTTTGCTGCGGGGGTTCTGAAGAAAAGATCGCGGCCGGTTCTTTTTTTCGCAACTGGGGATCAGACCCGACCGAACCCCCATTTGTCGCTCACAGGAGTGGTTCCTGGGAGAGGCAATTCAACAAAATCATCGGAGATAGAAATATGGAAACTAGAAAATTGGCAATTACACAGAAGAGACTGCGTGATTTAGCGAATCGCGCGCTGCGGGCTATTGAGCGCCACAAGGCGCACTATGGGGTTGCGGCAGCGGCCGCCACGCTGGAACCGGCTGCTCAGGCGTACATCAAAGTGTACGACGAAGTGGCGCGTTATCGGGAAGCGCAGAATGAAGGGATGGCACTGGGCAAGCGAAGCTTAGTGGAGCTGCAGGATCACCTGCGCGCCGCGACGGCAATGCTCGGCAACCATGTTCCGACCTTCGATGCGCAAGAGTTGCAGGGCAGCCTGGAGACCCCGGATCGCCTCCTGTCGGATGCGGCCAAGGTACTCTCGGTGCTCGGCAAAGTGCCACAGAGTGAGGCTTTCACCAGTGCGATTCAAACGGCGCTGCAGAAGGCTTCCACGCAATGGACGCAAGCCCAGACGGATCGCGCCAACTTGCAGCAAGCGCAGTTGGTCGTGCGCCAGAGCGCGATCGTATTCAACCGCGAGCTAATCGCACTGCGGCGCTTGTTGCGCGTGATCGTGGGCACACACCACGTCGACTACCAGGCTTTGCGCGCCACGCGCGCCAACCCCGAAGTGATCGACGAGGAAGATACCACCGTGGTGGACGACGAACCCACTGACACCGCATCATCCGCCGCAGACGTGCACAACAATGGCGCCACCAGCAACGGAGCCCCCAACCCCGCTCCGTTCACTGGAGCCACTGCATGAGATCAAAGACCAGGCACGGTGGGGTTTGCTTGTTGTTACCCACCGTGCCCCGTTGCCGGGTCGTGTCGAACTCCGGCAGAGCGGTTCACAACGCGCGCTATCGACGCTAGCTCAGCGATCCGGCAATGCCGCGACGCCGGGGAGTTCTTTGCCTTCGAGGAGCTCCAGGGATGCGCCGCCTCCGGTGGAGAGGTGGCTTACCTGGTCGGCTACGCCGAACATTTCGGCGGCTGTGGCGGTGTCGCCTCCGCCGATGATGGTCGTGGCGCCGCTCTTGGTGGCGGCTGCGACGGCTTGCGCCAAATCCTTGGTGCCGCCGGCAAAGATTTCGAACTCGAACACGCCCACAGGGCCGTTCCACACGATGGTGCGCGCGCGAGATACGACTTCACGGAATGCGGCGCGGGATTGTGGGCCGCAGTCGAAGCCTTCCCAGCCGTCGGGAATGCCTGTCTTGTCCGTCGCCGTGCCGGTCTTCGCAGTGGCGCTGAAGGAATCACCGGTGACGAAATCGGTGGGGAAATGCAACTTGATGTTGCGTGCTTTGGCCTTGGCCAAGATATCCGGAACGATCTCCGCGCCTTTGGGATCGAACAGGCTGTTACCAATGGCCATGCCTTCGCTCACCTTCTTGAAGGTGTAGGCCATGCCGCCCCCGATGATCATCTCATCGACCTTATCGAGCAGATTGTTGATCAGCAGGATCTTATCCGCCACTTTGGCGCCACCCAGAATCGCCAAGAACGGCCGCTCGGGGCTGGTGAGGGCTTTGCCAAAGTACTCGAGTTCTTTTTGCAGCAGCAAACCGGCGGCGCTGGGCAACTTCACGCCCACCATCGACGAATGAGGCCTGTGCGCAGTGCCGAATGCATCGTTCACGTACACATCGCCGAGCTTGGTGAGCGACTCGCGGAAAGCGACCACCGCCGGATCCGTCTGCTTCTTGGATTCCTCTTCGGGGTGGAAACGCAGATTCTCAAGGAGCACCACTGTGCCGGGAGCGAGATCGGAACACACGCGCTCCACCTCGGGCCCAACGCAGTCGTTCAAAAAGCGCACGGGCTTGCTCAGCAACTTCTCCAGCACTTTGGCGACCGGCGCCATCGAGTACTTCGCGACGGCTTGCCCATCCGGGCGCCCCAGGTGACTCATCAACACCACGCTCGCGCCCTTGTCCAAGGCATAGCGAATCGTGGGCAGCGCGGCGACGATGCGCGCGTCATTGGTGATCGCGCCGTCTTGCATGGGGACGTTGAAATCCACTCGCATCAACACGCGCTTGCCGGCCAAATCCAAATCTGAAATCAATTTCTTCTTGAAGCTCATGGTGCTCTCCATATGACGGGATGGTCACGCTACTTGACGGTGAACGGCTTGGTCAACAGCGACGGCCTGCCGGAAAAAGCCGGCGCGCGAGCCGTCATGAAAGCCTGCATGATGCAGGCGGTCGCTTTGGGCTCGAAGTGACCCTGCACAATCTGCACGGCACTCGCCTTGCCGGAAAGCGCAAAAGTCACACGCGCTTGCCCGCTGCCACCGCTGCCCCCTTCGCGACACCGGCTTGCACGTGCCGCAGCGCTGGCCAATGATTGGCTTGCAGCGGCTTTGTCGAATGGCGGTGCCTCAGGGGGCGCTTCCGCTGCCGGCTTTGCAGCTTCCTTGGAAAGCGGCTCCCGGGTGGTTCGAGGCCTGCTCTTTGCCGCCTCTGCAGGCGCGGTGACTTCTTTTTGTGCAGTGCCTGATTCAGAAGCGGGCTGTTCCGCGGGCGCAGCAGCTGCGGGTTTGGTGCCGGATGCTGGTTCGTCAGCAGAAGATTTTTGGTTCGCCGGTTCGGTCTCCTTGGTTTCCGAACGGGGCGCAACTCGGTCGCTGCCTTCCGATGACCGCGACGCTTCGATCTCCTGCTTGTCTGTACTGCCACAGGTGCGCAAGATCAGTGTGGCCAGCACACCCACCACGAATGCTCCGCCCGCTACCTTCAGCTTCGTGTCGAACCACGCAATCGCGGCGCGCAGAACCGGAACAAGGTTGCGCCCAGCGGCTTTGGCAGCTTCAATCCCGACGCTCAACGCACTTGGCCCAGCCTTACCAGCGCTTGCAGGTTTGGGACTTACGATCGCAGCAACCGCAGCTGCATCGACTATCGTGTCCTTCGAAAGAGGCGTGGCTGCGCTCACCGCTTCACCAGCGCTAGCTCTATTCGCACTGGTTGGACTTGCGCTACCGGCATTCACGGCTTGCGCAGCTGCGACGGATTTCGCCTCAACGCCCTCGATCGCTTTGATTGCCTGATCGCCCTTCGCAACATCACCGGCTTTCGGGGCCTCGAAACTCCGCGGGCGCGGTACAATAGACCCGGACTTAGCCGACACTGGAAACGCCGGGGACGCAGGCGCAGCAGGCGCAGAAACCGACGGACTAGCGAGTGGCGGAATCGGCGGCGGCGCCGAAAGCTTCGGCAAGGCGGGTGCGCCACCTCCACCGCTCGCCTCTGGAGGCTTCGGCGCCAAACTCTGCTCGCCAAATGCGCGCGCACGCGGTGGCGGGGGTACCGCCGATGCGTTGGGTGCCGAATCCGCCCTATCGGATCTTCCGTCAGGCACTGCCGGCGGCGCCACTGAACGCCGCGCGGAAGGCGGCGGAGGAGGGGGACGCGAGGGGGAGGTCACTGCCTATTTCGTAACACACCCCGCTCGAAGGGTCGGAAAAATCCTACAAATTGCCGCGATTTATAGGCCCCGCTCGGTGGGGATCTCAATGGATTGCCTGCGCTTGCCCTTGTCGAGCGAGCACTCCTCGCCCTTCAGCTTGCACACGCCCACTTCAGTGATCAGCGCGATTTCGAACTTGTCCGCGCGCTTCACCGAGAACTTGTCACGCACAGTAGTGTCGCCTTGCCACACGATCTCCCAATCGCCCACCGCTAGCGTGATCTCATTTTCTTGTTTACCCACTTGATTGTCGAGCTCTACCGAAACTGCTTCACGCCCTGAGTCGTCGTCACCCAATGGGCTGATTTTCACTTTCGCCCCGGACTTTGCCGGATCGAACTGGCTGGCACTGCATTGGGCCTTGTCGTCTTCCACCGTTTTCTCGCAAGCGATCACTGTGCGCGCTTCATGCGTCAGCTTGATCTTCCCCGGCTTAGGCGGCTTGGCGCTGTTGCCGGGCGCGGCACTGGGCGCGTCCTTCGGGGCATCGGCTGCCGAGCCCGTGTCGTCGCCGGCACGCGCCACAGCGACTAGTGGGACTGCGAGCAGCAACAGCCCCGCTACTAGGCCCAAAGTCATCACCCCAATGCTCGGCATCAACTTCCTCATGGTCGCCCTGTGCCTTTCGTCGAATTCCAAGTGAGCCGGCCGCACGCTAGCACGGAACTGCGTTGAAATCAGGCGCTGTGTGTGTCATCGCCCAAGCCAATGCTGAGCGATCTTGAATACCAGCGCCACGATGGCGTGGCCCTGGCCCAGCTGGTGCAGCGAGGCGAAGTGACGCCCCAAGAGCTGCTCAATTGTGCGATCGCTGCCATTGAAAGGAATAACCCCGCTCTGAATGCCGTGGTCACCCGTCTGTATGACGAAGCAAGGGTGTCCAGTAATTCAATGCTGGGCGACAGCGTGCTCAGCGGCGTACCCCTGCTGCTCAAGGATTTGACGTCAGCCTACGCCGGAGCGCGCATGACCTTCGGCAGTCGTTTCTTCCGCAGCTTCGTGCCCGATCATGATTCGGAATTACTGCGTCGTTACAAACAAGCCGGCTTGATCATCGTGGGCAAGACCAACACGTCTGAGTTCGGCTTGTTACCGGTTACTGAATCCGAATTGCTCGGCCCCTGCTCCACGCCTTGGGACGTAACGCGCACCGCCGGTGGATCCAGCGGTGGAGCGGCGTCCGCGGTCGCCTCCGGCATGGTGCCCATTGGCCACGGCAGTGACGGCGGAGGCTCGTTGCGTATTCCCGCTTCGTGTTGCGGGGTATTCGGGTTCAAACCCTCGCGCGGCCGCACTCCCTGTGGGCCGGATGCTGGTGAGCTGTGGCTCGGTTTGGGTGTTGAACACGCGATCACGCGCAGCGTGAGAGACAGCGCTGCCCTGCTGGATCTGAGCTGTGCTCCTGATCCCACAGCGCCCTACAACACGCAGGCGCCTGTTCGCCCGTATTTGGAAGAGGCAGGTCGCGATCCCAGCAAGTTGCGCGTTGCTTTCACGGCCCAGCCGCATTTGCCCGCCACCGTGCACCCGGATTGCATTGCTGCGGTCCACGATGCCGCGACGCTGTGCGAAGATCTGGGCCACACTGTGGAAGAAGCGAGCCCCAAGGTGGATCGCGATTTGCTCGCGCAAACCTTCTTCCAATTGGTGTGTGCCGCAGCCGCTTCCGCACTTGAGCTGGGGGAAGAGGCACTGAAGAAGCGCCCGCGTCGTTCGGATTTCGAAACCGACACGTGGATCATGGCCATGCTGGGCTGCGGCGTGCACAGTGGCCAATTCATTGCGGTCAAACGCAAACTGGAAATCCAAGCGCGCGTGGCCTTGCGTTGCTTTGAGCAATACGACGTTGTGCTGACGCCTACTCTGGGCCGCCCTCCCGTACGCCACGGCCAGCTGCGTCCCCGAGGGCTCGAACAGTGGGGCCACGAGCTGCTCGCGCGAGCGCCCCTTGTGGCTCGCCTTGCTCAAGATGCGATTGTCCAGAAAGCCTCAAGCCGAGTATTCGGATTCATTCCGTTCACCCCACTACACAACGCCACGGGACAGCCGTCCATGAGCGTGCCGCTGTTCTGGAATGAGCGAGGACTTCCCATTGGCACGCTGTTCAGTGCCAAGCCGGGCAATGAAGGCATCCTGTTTGCGCTCGCGGGGCAGCTTGAGCGAGCAAGGCCGTGGGCTCATCGTCTGCCACCAAGGGCAAGCTCATGATGTGGAGCGCGTTGGCCACATTCTTAGTGTTGCCTCCCCTTGCCTTCGGCTTGGCCAAAGTCCCCCGCGCACCCGCATGGGGCTCGCG
>DATJEQ010000463.1:0-5305 GCA_035496495.1 Polyangiaceae bacterium | reverse complement strand
CGCGTCGCGTGGCGAGGGGGGAAATTGCCATCAAGGGCGCCCGCGAGAACAACCTGAAGAACTTGGACGTGACGATCCCGCTCGGCGTGTTCGTAGCGGTCACGGGCGTCTCAGGTGCCGGTAAGTCCACCTTGATCAACGACATTCTGTATCCCGCGTTGGCGCGCAAGTTGGGCGACAGCAAGGAGACCGTGGGGGCTCACCAGCGCATCACGGGCATGTCCAATTTGGACAAGACGGTGTGCATCGATCAAAGACCGATCGGCAGAACGCCGCGCAGCAACCCGGTGACTTACATCAAGGTCTTCGATCAGATCCGCGACTTATTCAGTGCATTGCCCGACGCCCGCGCCCGCGGCTTCAAGCCGGGGCGTTTTTCTTTCAACGTCAAGGGCGGCCGCTGCGAAAGCTGCCAAGGTGACGGCGTGCGCAAGATCGAAATGCATTTCTTGGCGGATGTCTTCGTGCGCTGTGAAGAATGCCAAGGCAAGCGCTTCAACGATGCAACCTTGGAGGTGCGTTACAAGGGGCGCAGCATTTCGGATGTGCTGGAGCTGACGGTGCTGGAGGCCATCAGTCTTTTCGAGGCGTTTCCGCAGGTTGTGGAGCCGTTGCGTCTCTTGGCTGAGGTCGGGCTCGACTATTTGCACTTGGGGCAATCCTCGCCCACGCTTTCCGGCGGAGAAGCCCAACGCATAAAGCTTGCGCGGGAACTGAGTCGTCGAGCTACCGGCCGCACCCTGTACGTACTGGACGAACCCACCACGGGGTTGCATTTCGACGATGTGAAGAAATTGCTCGCCGTGCTCAGCCGTTTGGTCGACGCGGGCAACACTGTTATCGTGATCGAACACAACTTAGACGTCATCCGCTCTGCGGATCACGTGATCGATCTCGGCCCAGAAGGCGGCCCGCTCGGAGGGCAACTGATCGCTCAGGGCTCACCGGAAGAAGTCGCAAAAGTCGCAACCTCTTACACCGGTCAATTTCTGAAGCAAGCGCTTCGCCCTCCCCGAGTCAGTAGTGATCGGTTATCATCAGTGGCGTGAGAACTGTTCTACTCCTGATCGCCAGCAATTTTTTCATGACCGTCGCCTGGTATGGGCACCTCAAGTACCGCGGCGCCCCAATGTGGCTCGCGATCTTAGTGAGCTGGGGCATTGCCTTCTTCGAATACTGCCTGCAGGTTCCCGCTAATCGCCTGGGGTACGGTGAATTCTCCGCATTCCAACTCAAGATCATGCAGGAAGTCATCACTCTGGTGATCTTCGTCGGCTTTGCTTTTCTGTGGTTGGGGGAAAAGGCTCGCTGGAATCATTGGGTTGCTTTTGCGCTGATCGCAGGCGCGGTGTATTTCGCTTTTCTGCCCGCGAGCGTTCAAACCTGAATTGAAGCGAAGCACGGATCACGACGGGGGTTCGGCGAGGACGTTGTTCTCTTGCCCCTCGGGCGGATCCAGGGGCGTGTCGCCCACGACGGTTTGGTCGGCGCCCTCCGGCAGCGGAGGCAACTTGGAAAGATCGAATGCAGGGGGAACCCAGTAAACCTCAGGCACCGGGTAGTAGGTGCTGGGGTAGGTGTAGCGTTGCGTGTGGCCTTTGGAATCGCGGGTGGTCACCACGCTCACCACGTCATAACCGTAATGCCCGCGCTGCTTGCGCTTCGGGGCAGCTACCTCGGCAGTGAATTTCACGCGCCGAGTGAAGTTGTGACGTTCCGTCACAGAAAACGCATGCTCCACCTTGTACGGCAGGGCATGCCCCAAGAGTTCGACGCGAATACTCGTTTCCGTGGGTAAATAGGCATGGATCAAGAGCGGAACGGGAAATGGATTTTTGACTCGCAGATCCACCTCGTGATCGATCACCGTCGCATCCAGGCCAAGCGGGGCGTAACCACTGGGGCGACTGTGACTGCGCCGGCGCACGATTGCTAAGTCACCGTGCACTGCTGCAGCGAACAGGGTGGTCGCCACTTGGCAGACGCCGCCCCCAATCCCTGGCTCCATCACGTCTTCCACAATCACGGGTGCCTGCACGAAACCCCGCTCCAAAGTGCGTGGCCCCACGACGCGGTTGAAGCTCCAGATCTCCCCGGGTGCAATCAGCGCGCCGTCCAGGTATTTGGCGGCGCGAGCGATATTGATTTTGCGCCGACCCGCGTGCCCTTTGAAATCGGTTTCGAAAGTCGAGAGCACCTGCGAAACGTCGACACCAGTGAGTGCATCCAGGCGAATCGTAGCGGGCACTGGACGAAACCGAAGCGGTACGTCCGCAATCCCAGCGTTAATCAACCGGGGCAATGGAGCCAGCGTGCTGGCCACATCCAACTCTCGGCCAGGCACGTCCGAAACTTTGCGATGATTTTCCAGATCGACGCGGGCATCTTCAGGGCCACGCGCCAAGCCCGGCCCCATCTCCTCTAACAAATGCTGCGCACGGCTTGAATCAAAGCGCCACTTGGGGATTACTCGCTCCTCACCGCGGCGTGCGCCGAAAGACCGTCGCAAACGCTCAAAGAAGCTGCCGCTCGCAGCGCGTTGCAGCAGAGCGGATCGCAACTGGTCGGTATCAAGGGAAATTCCCAGTTGCTCAAAGGTGACGGGGAAGCTGGAAGGCCCGTCAGTAAGGCGCAACGGTCTGCCGCCCCAACGCCATTTCAGTTCTGACAACCAGCTATTGACGGATTGGCCTTGAGGCAACGCTTCCTCCAGCACCCGTGTGCCCACGAGCGCCCCACCTGAAGGCAGATAACGGGTGTTCAGTCCAAAGAAACCTGCGCCCAGCGCTAGCACGAGCCCCAAGCCAGCAGCCCAGAGCCAACCGCGAGCGCGAAACAATGCCGTGCGTTGCACCTGCTCAACGAGAGGTATCGAGACCGAACGTGACGCCAACGAAGCCCGCACTTGTGGCCGCATCGATGGTCTTCTTCTTCATGTCTTTGACGTCTGCGCCGTGCGCTTCCGACAACGACGTCCAAGCCGCGGGTTTTAGCCCGCAGAAGATGCCATTGCCGCGTCTGAGCAGCATGGTGCACGGCATCGCGCCGGGCGGTAGTTTCAATGACTCCCCGGCCGGCTTGTAGTCCGCTTCTCCGCCGAACAGAAGAAAGCCGCCACCGGCACATAGCAGGATGGTCACTGCCATCAGCGGCCCCACTGCGGATTTCTTTTTCTTCGCTGTCGGTTTTTCCGGCACCCAAGCCGGTGTCGCGGCTTTCTTCTCTTCCGGTTTCGGCCCGCGAGGTTGTGGGGCGGGCTGCGCCTCCGGAGGGCAGCGCTTGTTGAATGCATCAAGGATCTCTTTTTGCTGCGCCTCGGTCAGTGCTTTCAATGCGCTGGGCAGTCCGAGCTGATACTTGGTCTTCGCTTGAGCAGCGAGCGACACCAAGGACAGCACTGTCTCCTGGCAGGCGGTCTCGGTTGATCCCGTGCTCTTGAGCCAGTCGTAAACCGCTTCTAGCTCAACTGCGCCCGTCGCTCGCCCAGCGTCGAGCCCCGATCTGAGGTGATCACGGAATTGCTCCATGTCCACATTCAAATCCGCATTGCGCACCACAACTGAGACCAATGCCCGATCGAGTTTGTCTTTTTCGCGACGAATCTCGTCACCGGGAATGAAGCCATCGGGCTCCGGCGCTTGTGCGGAAGCCCCAGCCGAAGCGGGATCTGCGGGCGAGGGAATGGACGGCGGCGAGCTGGGAGTGAGCCCCACTGCTGCAGCGATAGCACTGAGCTGGCCGATCGCGTTGACAACGGCTTCCTTCGGGGCGCCCTTACCCAGCAGGTGGTGGCGCAGCGGCGATAAGTCGATCAGCCCTTCGACCGCCAAGCCCTGATCGATGCAGTCGATGGCTTCTTGCCGGACGAACGCAGCGCGTAAACTCGCGTCGCTGTTCGCTGCCGCCTCAAGACCTTCGATGAGCCTACTTACAATGTCATCCGATCCCATCTTTCAGCGTCTCCAGCAGTTAACTGTACCAGCCTCGAGCGATCTGGTCTTTGCGCCAAACGGCTTGGCGAGCATTCAGGTTAAGGTACTACAACACCATTGGATTTCTACAGACGTCTGATATATAAGGATATGATTTTACTATGTTTTTTCCTTAACAAGGGGCCGGTCGGTTTGTGAACAAAACCTGCGGGCACGAGGACACTAATGAGTGACTTGAATCGAGCGTTTCGCTCGGCTCAGGCCCAAGTAGCCTCAATGCAACGAGACCTCTACGAGGTGGCATTGGGGTTAGTTGTTTTGTGGGGGTGAGGCTGCGGCCCTAACGGAGGCGGGCCTTAGAGGCGGGCGGGCTTTAGGGCGTCTTAGGGCTGGCCGCCTTAGGGGCAAGAGAGTTCGGTAGCACCCAGCTCGCGGGCTCCAATATCCGGCTTTGTGCCACGCAGGTGATTGTCGAAATCCACTAGCGGGTTGTCGGCGTCGTCAACCGCCGCATCAACGCCGGGGCTACCCGCTGACAGCGCGTAATCCGAGGTCATGTCGAGTTGCGGATCCATCGTGATTAGGCCGTTGCCGCCGCCCCCATCCTGCCACACCACGTTGTTGGACTCGAAAGTGGGGCGCGATTCGCCCGCGGCCAGCGCGATCGAAGGCAGGATGTTGTTCCACACGCGAATCGCTTGGTTCCCGTCCAGGATCACATTGTTGGCCTGATCGTGGGGCGTGCGGTGGTTGAATTGGATCCCCGTCCCGTCCACTACGGTGTTGTACACGATGGATATCCCGGTTGCGGCATCCAGCTGCACGCCGTTGTCCCAACCGTCGATCACGTTGTTGGCGATGGTGACAGCGCTTGAGATCATGTTCTCGACACCCGCGTAATTGTCCCACTCCATGCCGGGCGAAGCGATCTGCAGCGCGGGCCCACCCATGCCGTGGAGGCGGTTGCGCGACACCGTGATTGCAGTAGCACCGGCGGTGAGCACACCTGCGGTTCCCGTACCGGTGATCTGATTACCCTCGATCACGATGTCGCGCCCGCCGGAGATTTGAAAGCAGTTGTGCGATCCGCAGGTGATCTGGTTGCGCAAGAAGCTCAGGTGGTGATTCCACTGCTCGGCCGGGGCGAAGCTGCCCAAGATGAAGACGGTGCGGCCGCCGCCGGTGATGGTCGAATCCTCCACGCGGATGTCGTGAGAAGCGCCGCTTTGATGCTGCCCTTGGAAATGCACCGCGGCTTCCTCGCTGGCGCCTGCGTCCATAACGACGTGTTGCAACAGGACATTACTGGAACCCTCCAGTAGAACGGTGGTGCTGAAGTGCATGCCGCGCAGTGCGATGTGATCGCTGTGCAC
>DATJEQ010000462.1:0-5699 GCA_035496495.1 Polyangiaceae bacterium | reverse complement strand
CGCAAGGATTACCCTGGCACTCGTCGATATCGACACAGCTCGTACCATCGCCGTTCACATCGTCATAGCCGCTGGGACAAGGGTCACACGCGACAACGCCGCCCACCGACGTGCAGGCGACGACCGGATCACAACCGCCGTTGTTGGTATTGCAGGGATCGGTGCTTGTCCCACCGTCTGTACCGCTATCAAAGGCGTTGCCCCCATCAAGCCCGCTGGCCCCATCATTGCCGCCAACTCCACCAGTGCCCCCAGCGTCCCCCGCATCGCTACTGCCCGGGACACCACCGTGACCGCCAGAGGCCCCACCACTGCCCCCCGAGTGAGAACCCGCTGTTAGGCCGCCATCATCAGTATTTCCGTGAGTGCCCCCGGTGTTACTCATCAAACCGCCATCATTGTGGCTGCCTTGATGGCTCCCGCCCCCCGCGGCAATCGAAACGTCGTCAGCCGGCGACACCAAGGCGCAGCGCGCGAGCAGAAGGCTGGAAAGGACGAACGCAACG
The DNA here is from genome assembly GCA_035496495.1 of Polyangiaceae bacterium. Lineage (GTDB taxonomy): Bacteria > Myxococcota_A > Polyangia > Polyangiales > Polyangiaceae > SZUA-265. The sequence goes on along the minus strand of DATJEQ010000462.1, from coordinate 5,193 downwards.
CGCGCGCTACCTCGAATCACTCCCACTCTCGCTGTCCTTCCCAAACGCATCGCAAGAATCCTTAATGCAAACCCGTTGCCAACTTCGACTGGACTCGATGCTTCGTCATTTCTGCGAAACGGGACTCGGCTAACCGTCAGCTGAACCGTTCAAAACCGATGCCACAGCGTCGCGCCCGCGGCGGTGCGATCGATCCAGGGAACGAACGCTGTAGTAGTTTCTTTCGGGGTCGTGAAATACAGGATCAGAGTCGCGGCCGCGCCGGCGATGGCGCCTCCGGTGAACACCAGATTCACCGTGCCCATGCTGTCGAGCGAATCTTTGCGGCTCTGGATCTCGGCGGGATCGGCGCCGGGTTTGCCGTTGATCTCATCGTAGCTGCTCTTTTTTCCTAGGTAGAGCCCACCGGTGATGCCAGCGCCCGCGGCGAGCGCGATGGTGGCGGCGCCAGCGATGATCACGGGGGTAGTTATCGGACGGCCACCCATTTTCGCCTCGCCGCCGACGTCACTCTGAGCGCCCGCTGTGGCCCCGCTTGGCGCAGGTGCCGGTGCTGTGCTCTCCAGCGTTGGGATCGTGATGCTGGCGCTGTCGGAGGTGGCGCCCACTTGCACATCCCCGTCCCAAGTCTTGTAACCGTTGGCGCTGGCTTCGAGCTTGTGCGGCCCTGGATCGATCGGCATCGCGTTACCCCAAGCGGCGTCGCCCACCGCGATTCCATCCATCGTCACGACCAAACCCGGAACTTGGGCTTGCTTCGGCACTTGGATCGTCAACTTTGAGAGTTTGGCGGCGAGATCATCGCGATGCTGCTGCGCAAAAGCGGCTCGTTGCTCGTCTGTAGCCAACAGATGAAACGCTTCACTGAATTGGGACCATGCGGTGGCCGTTTTCCCGAGCTGCTCGTTGCATGCTGCTAGATTGAGCAGCGTGCCAGCGCCGGGCTCCAACTTGTTGCTCTCGGCGAATTTGGGACACGCTTCAGCGACGCGTCCGGCAGCCATGAGCTGTTGTCCCTCCTCATACAGGGCCTCGGCAAAGCTGGATTGAGATTGAGCTTGAGCCGCCCCGGCCCACGAAATACCGGCGAGAACCCCAATGAAAACCCCGCCAACCCTCCAATGCTTATACATGACATCTCCTCCGAGCCGCTGCTCGACGATAGCCCCCAAGCGCACAGCCTTTCGTTTCCGTGCAAGAGCTCTGTTGTGGCGTCAAGCAACTTCCAAGCCACTATTCGGCATTTAACCGGGGCCAAAGCGAATGGCGAAACTGCAAAATTAGTGACTAGCCCATCGCACCAGCGTTCGCGGGATGGCTGTGAGCGTGCCATGGTGCAAAAGCCTGTGTTTTGCTAGTTTGCTCGCTGTGGAAGTGCTGAAGGCGGGGCAGTTGTTCGCGGGGCGCTACCGCGTACTGAGACGCCTTTCTGAAGGGGGAATGGGCGCCGTTTATGTGGCTCTTCAAGAAGCGACCGAGCTGGAAGTTGCGCTGAAGGTATTGTGGCCACATATTTTGCAGCGCAGCGAAGCAACCGAGCGCTTCGCTTTGGAAGCCAAGATCGCCGCGCGGATTAAGAGCGATCACATTGTGCAGGTGTTTGATGCGGGGTTCGATCCCGAAACGCAAATGCCGTTCTTGGTGATGGAGCTGTTGCAAGGGGTCACCTTGCAGGGCTTGGTGGAAAAAGGTGGGCCCTGCGCTCACGCGGAGGCGTTGGAGCTTTTGACTCAAGTGGCGCGCGGGCTGGATCGCGCCCACGCCTACCTCGACGCAGAGGGCAAACCCGCGCCTGTGATCCACCGCGATCTCAAACCAGAAAACCTATTCGTCACGCGACGGGAGACCGGCGAGCCGTTGGTCAAGATCTTGGATTACGGCATTGCCAAGATCCTGAGCCAATCGACTTCACTCAGCCGCGAAATCAAGGGCACCCCGCTGTACATGGCTTACGAGCAGGCATCTGGTACCGCGCTCTCTCCGCAAACCGATCTGTGGGCGCTGGGGTTGATCACGTTCTTCATGCTCACGGGTGGCAACTATTGGAAGAGCACCCGATCGGCAGAAAGCTCCTTGAGCGCACTGATTACCGAAATTGTGGCGATGCCCATCGAGCCGCCGAGTCAGCGATTACGGGAGTTCAGCGCGGCTGTCGCGTTGCCCGCCGCATTCGATCAGTGGTTCCACCGCTGCGTCAATCGTGATCCCGCAGCGCGCTTTGGATCCGCGGGCGAAGCAATCCGCGCATTGGCGAGCGCGCTGAGCAGTGCAGCCCCCGTTGGCAACAGTGTTTCCCCCTGGGTATTTGACACCACGCTGACTCCGCAGAGCCGGGTGGCTCAAGTCGTTGCGCAGGCTCAGGTTGATGCTGCCGCCCTCAATGCTGCCCTAACTCCGAATGAAAGCGCCGCCAGCGCGGTGCGCACGGGAATGAACCCCGAACCGACGCTTTCTCCCGCCTCCGTCACGCAACCTCAGGCCGCTGCGCCCTCAGGACGCCGCAATGGTGCATTGCTCGCGGTCGCCGGCGCACTGGTGCTCGCGGTAGGCGTGGTGGGTGTCATGATAATGCGCTCGGGCAACACGCAACCCTCTGCACCAACAGAAATGGCCGCCACTGCGCCCGCGCTGGTTGTGCCCAGCGTGACGCCACCAGTGCCCGCAGTCGTCGCTCCCGAACCCAGTGCCGCCCCTGAGCCATCGAGTGCTCCGCTCGCCGAGCCGATAGCTTCGGCGAAAACCGCCACTGCGAAACCAACCACTGCGAAGCCAACCAGCGCAACACCCGCGTTGGCCCCCAAACCTGCGTCAAGCCCCAAGCCCGCCTCGAGCAGTCCAGCCAAACCCAAGTACAATCCGCTGCAAGGGCCGCGGGTCTACTGAGCCTTAGGCGATGGTCAAGAACCCCTTATCCATTGATGACGACGTTCAAGGCCCCAACTCCGCCTCGACCCTGGATGCCGACACGCTGTCCCCTGGATCGGGCAGGAAGCTCGACTCCCTGCTCAAGCGCGTTCCTACACTGACGATCGCTTACCATCCGGAGATCGATCGAATTGGGCAGCAAGCGCTGCTGCGCGAAATGCCTGGCCCCGCATACAGCGCCGACATCTCGCGCGTGAGCCCTGAGTTCGCACGCACCGGTGGCACCGCAACCGGGCCGCTGCGTCACCGCTTGGTCAGTCGCACGCCGGTGACAGTGATGATCTCAGATGCGGCGGTCCACATTATTTCCGAGCACCCCGTCAAGGTGAACGGCGTGGTGATCACGGGCAAGCACACGCTGCCCACTTACACCTTGCAAAGCGGCATTGTGCTTGAGCTGAACGGTGGCGTCATGCTCGTGCTCAAGTTGCAACGCCCCGCGGTGCCCCATAACTCCCAGCTCTCCGGGGTGAGCGAAGGCGTGATGACGGTGCGCCAGGAGATTGAGCGCATTGGGCCTCAAGAATCCTCGGTACTGATTCTGGGCGAAACCGGCGTCGGCAAAGAACTGATCGCCCGCGCGATCCATCAAGGCAGTCGCCGCGCGAATAAACCCTTCGTCGCGGTGAATATGGGTGCCGTTCCGAAGGAAACGGCAGTGGCGGAGTTGTTCGGCTACAAGAAAGGCGCGTTTACGGGCGCTAGCGCCGACCACAGCGGGCATTTCGGCAACGCCGATGGCGGCACGCTTTTTCTTGATGAAGTGGGCGAAACACCGGAGGCCGTGCAACCGATTCTGTTGCGTGCGTTGGAGAATCGCGAAATACAGCCCCTGGGCGCCGCTAAAGTGAAGGCAATCGACATTCGCCTGATTGCAGCAACAGATGCTCATTTGGACCAGTTGGTGGAAGACGGCAGTTTCCGCCGCGCGCTCTATCACCGTTTAGGCGGCTATCAACTCAAAGTGCCCGCGCTGCGTGAGCGCAAAGAAGACATTGCGCCCCTGTTCCTGGAATTCTTGCGTGGAGCGCTGGAGCAAATGGGGCAGAGAGCGCTGCTCGATCCACAACGTGCCGAGCCCTGGCTCCGCAGTCGTATCGTATCCCAGCTGCTCACGCATTCTTGGCCAGGCAACGTGCGCGAGCTGCGCAATGTTGCGGGGCAAGTAGCGGCATTCAGCGCCGACATGCCACGCTCGGAATTGCCGCCCGCGTTGGTGAACTTAGGGCTGCAGACTTTGCCGCCCAGCGTGAAGCTCAGCTCGGCCGCGCGCACACCCGACGCAGAACCGATCACCCTGCCACCCAAAGATTCGGATCGCCCCCGCCCTTCCGAGATAAGCGACGAGCGGCTCGTCGCCACGCTGAAAGAAAACGGTTGGCGCATTGCGGCAACCGCGCGGGCCTTGAGCATTTCGAAGAACTCGCTCTATGACTTGATCGATCGCTGTCCCAAAATCCGCACCGCGCGCGACATCGGCAAAGAAGAGCTGAGCGCGGGTCTGGCACGTCACAAGGGCGATCTCGAATCCATGGCCAGCGAAATGTGTGTCTCGCTGCGCGCCCTTCAGCTGCGCATCAAAGAATTGAATTTGAGCTGAATTCAATCGTTCAACGCGATTCACCCGTTGAACAGTTGCAGCGCGCTCGCCTTCGCCAGCTTGCGAAAGATTGCATCCTTCGACCACAGGGGAGCGCCGGCCTCAATCGCACAGGCAGCGATGTGCGCATCGGGTGTGGAAACAGAGTACCCTTGTGCCGAGAAATGAGCTCGCAGCTCCCCGACAGCTCGCCAGTGTGCAAACGGCGTTGGATGCAACGGCAAGTCTTCAAGCAACGCCAGGAGCCCGCGACGCTCGGCTTTAGACAGCTGGGCGCTCAGTAACTCCGCGGCAACAAGCGGAGGAAGCACGACCAAGCCATCGTGCAAGGCGTCCTCCAAGCGAGGCAAGGACACCCCACGTAAAAATTCGACCCAAACCGACGTGTCAACGACGAGCGCGCTCACGAGACAGATCCAAGTCGATATCCAAGTGGAGCTTTCCCTTGAGCGCTAAGGCTTTGGTGTACGCTCGCCGCCGAGCCACCAACCCAAGCCCGAGCACTATCGTCTCTGTAATCCCTCCCCCGCTGACCTCCTCCGCCTCGCTGAGAAGCTTCGCGGGAAGATTGACGGTCACGCGTTTGATCGCTGCGTCAGCCATACCGCCATCATGATGCTGATATGCTCAGCCGTCAATACGGCGATGGCGGCGAGCCTGCGGCCGCC
>DATJEQ010000461.1:0-12023 GCA_035496495.1 Polyangiaceae bacterium | reverse complement strand
GCTGTCGTTTTTCGTCAATTCAGATTTCGATCTGCACCTGACGACGCCCAATCTGAACCAGATCTATTTTGGAAATGAAACGGCTGATGGCGGGACCCTGGACGTGGATCAATGCGTAGGCAATGGCTGCGACTCCTCTGAGCATGTGGAAAACATTGTGTTCACCAGCGCGCTGCCGGGCAGTTACGACATCTGGGTGGTCAACTACAGCGGCAACCTGGCGGGGGCATTCACGCTCAACGTGAGTGGCGACGTCACGCAAACGTTCACCGGCTCGCTGCCTGCTGTAGCGGGCGCTGAATCAATGCACTTCCAATTCGTGGTGGGCGCGGCGCTCTAAATCGTCACTTGCCGCTGGCGCAGCCGCAGATCGACGCCTGCATCGACGATCACTGCTGCCAGCTGCGCCAGCAGGGTTGGGTCGAACAGCGAGCCACTCTTTTCCTGCAGCGCCAAGAGCGCGTCCCGATCACTGAGCGTGCGACCAAATGGGTTATTCGAATTCAGGATCAGATCCACAAAACTGTCACACACCGCGAGCAGGCGCGAGAGCAACGGTACGGAGTTGCCCGACAGGCCATTGGGGAAGCCCTTGCCATCCACCCGCTCGTAAAGGTGAGTGATTGCCGCCATCACCCCTGCGCTGAGCCCCGCTGAGCTGAAGAGTTGCAGGGGCAACAAATATTGCTCGCGCGCGATCTGCTCATACTCGTGATAATGCCACACAGAATACACGGTCAAATGGCGGCTTCTGGATTTGCCCAGGTCATGAAGCAGCGCTGCGATTTCCACCTGTTCTTGCTCGTCGCGCGAGGCCCCCAGTTGTGCGGCGATCACGCGCGATAGCTCCTCCACCACGATGGAATGAGCCGCGAGCTCACCGTGCGCCCGTTCGTGCAACGCCACCATTGAGCGAGCGAACAACAGAGGCGCTTGCAACACGCCTAACCCCTGACTCAAAGAATAGGGGACATGCGCATCCAAGCTAGCTGGTGCGGGTGGAATGCTCAACGGTGAGCTTGTGTGCGGCGTAGTCGAAGTGGGCGCGGGGCCAGTGCCGCCGCCTGCGGGAGGCGTACTGTCGAGCAGCGAAATCCATTGTTGCATGGATTGAGGCAGTGCCGCGCCAGCAGGGGCGGAAGCGATGGCACCCGCGAGCGGCACCCGCGGCGCTACACCGGGTGCGGTGGGAGAAGGAGGCGGTTGCGCCGCCTGACCGGGAGAATAACTGCCGGGAGATAAGCTGAGCGCATAGGAGGCGGAAGAGTCGGAGAATCCAAAGGGGGAGGTCGTGCTCTGCGCGGCGGAACCCACTGACGCGGCAGCGGGCGCTATCGACGGCACCAAACCCAGCAAGGGTGGCAAGCTATCGGCTGATTCAGCAACAGCCTGCAGGGGATTGGCCGTGCGCGCGGGAGCAGACGGTGGCCCCGAATCAAAAAGGCCGATTGCGGGGGGCGTGCTGCTCATCGGCGCAAGCGACTCACCCTGGGCGGCAGACTCCTCTGACGGATCCTCGCCAAATCCTCCCAGCAAGGGAGGCAAGCTGCTCTGTGGCGGCGAGGGAGGTGGCTGGAATTCGCGCTGCTCGAAGCGACGACCGCGCCCCGATTCTGGCAGCCGAGCCCGCTCGTCGTCGGTGATGGCAAGATCGAGCTCAAACTCACCACCGGAACGCTGCGGGCGCTTGCTTTCTCTGTGTTGGGTCACGGGCGCCGGCTGCGCTGAGGCAGTGGTGGCCGCAGCGGGAGCCGGCATCGAAAGCCCCGCGCTGAAATCAAAGGATTGGAAATTTGGATCGGATCCGGATCGCGCCGCGCCGGCGGCCGTGGGCGGGGCCATGTGCAGCATATCGCCACCGGGGGCGGTTGCCTTGGAGGCAGCACTTGAAGTGGTCGGGGTTGGCGCGGGCGCGATCAACGCCGCGCTCGGGCGGGACGGTTCTGGTGGCTCCAGTGAAATCGCGGGGGCTCTGGGAGCGCTGCGCGTGCGGCGCGGCCGCAGCGAAGGATCAGGGGGCTCCGGTCGCGGAGGAGGCGGAGGCTCGCTCACAGCAGCGGTCGTGAGCGAACTGCGCCCCTGATTGTTGGTCAGCTCCAGCGCCATACCTTCTGTCACGGGTGCAGCGTCTGATAGCGAATTGAACGCGTGCTGATCGCCATCGTAGAATTTCCGAATCGCCGCCAACACTGCCGCCGGTCGCGCCACGGTGGTGCGTACCTCGCGCACCTGCGACGCGAGTTGCACGTCCTTGACCAAATCCACACTTTCAGGATCGGGCGTTGCCACCACGAGTTCGCCCGTCGCCGTCAGCACAATGGGCACCACGATGTGGCGCTGCGCAACGCTCTTCGGGACCATGCGCAACACGCGCGGTGTGACCTTGGCGTGCTCCAGCTTCTCAGTGGAAACGAGTTGCGTTCGATACAGATCGGCCAAGTGCCGCAGCAAGATGTGCTCGCTCACGCCACAATCGACCAACGCGTCTTCCAAGCGGATCTGTCGCTGCCGCGAGTGGGCCAGGGCCGTTTTGGCGAGCGGCTGATCCAGGCGCCCTTGGCGAACGAGGCGCTGCGCGAGGCGAAGCGAGACGTCTTGGCTGTTGTCGTGCGTGCTGGTCACTGGCGGGGGGTTCTGTCACGGGCAGAGCTGCGGCCAGGCCGTGAACAGGTAGAGTGACGCGTTTTGAGGTGAAAATCAGGCTTAATTAAGGGAAATTTGTAATGGTTTCCCGAAACACAGCGGCACCGGACGGTCGGCCCGATGACCGCCGGATCGAGCCGCCCAGAACGGCAGCAGTGGCCCCTCCATTGTTCAGCAAGGGTGATATAGGAATTGGGTTCCCATGACCCACATTGCGACGGTCATATGACTGACCCGCTGTCCTTAAACCCCGCTAATCTCCCCTTTGCCGAAGAGCTGTACGCAGCATTCTTGCAGGATCCAAACAGCGTTCCTGTGGAGTGGCAGCAATATTTTTCAGCACTGCCGGTTCGGGCGGAGAAGCTCAAGCCTGCCTTCCGTTCGCGCAGCATCTTTCAGCGCCGCGACGCGAATGGGTCCGAGGCTGATGCCCCGGCGATCAACGGTCATGGCACCAACGGCCATTCCGCAACGCACGGCAACGGTCACGGAAATGGCCACGCGGTTCCCAGCGTCGCAGCGTTTGCTCCTGCGCCCACACGAAAAGGTGTCTCGCAAGCGAGCGCCGCGGACGCGGTCGATATGCTCACCGCGGTTCGCCAGGATCGCGTCGATCAGTTGATTCGCGCGTTCCGCGTGCGCGGTCACATGATCGCCAAGGTCGACCCACTTGGGCTACAGCGCAGGTCTCACCCCGAGCTGGAGCCGGAGTACTACGGCCTGTCGGATGCCGAGCTGGATCAGCGATTTTCCAGCCGAACAATCTCCGGTTCGGAGGTGATGACGCTGCGGCAAATCCTGGAGCTGCTGCGCAACACCTATTGCCGATCGATCGGTGTGGAGTTCATGCACATCCACGACATTGAAGCCAAAAACTGGCTGCAAGAGCGGATGGAAAGTAGCGAAAATCGCCTACAAATCTCCGTGGATCGTCAGCGCAGGATCCTGACGCTTTTGACCGACGCGGTGAATTTGGAAGAATTCATCCAGCGCAAGTACCTGGGCAAGAAGAGCTTCTCGCTCGAGGGCGCGGAAAGTTTGGTGCCGCTCTTGCACCTCGCCATCGAGCGCGCCGCTGAGCACGGCGTCGACGAGATCACAATGGGCATGGCGCACCGAGGCCGTCTCAACGTGTTGGCCAATATTTTGGGCAAGAACCCGCGCGAGATCTTTCGCGAGTTCGAGGATGTGGATCCGCAGCTGCACCGTGGCAGGGGCGACGTCAAATACCACCTGGGTTACAGCTCCGACTTCACCACGCTCAGCGGCAAAACGGTGCACCTGTCGCTGTGCTTCAACCCCAGCCATCTGGAGTACGTGAATCCGGTAGTGCTCGGGCGCGTGCGCGCCAAGCAAGATCGCTTTGGCGACACAGAGCGCACTCGCAAGCTCGCTATTTTGATCCATGGCGATGCGTCATTTATCGGCGAAGGGATTGTGCAAGAGACGCTCAACTTGAGCGGTCTTGTTCCGTATTTCGTGGGTGGCACCGTCCACGTCGTGGTCAACAATCAGATTGGCTTCACCACGCCGGCGGAAGAATCGCGCTCGACCACCTACTGCACTGACGTGGCAAAAATGCTGCAAATCCCCATCTTCCACGTCAACGGGGAGGATCCGGAAGCCGTGGCTCAGGTGGTGCAGCTGGCGATGGATTTCAGGGCGCGCTTCCAGCGCGACGTCGTGATCGACATGTACTGCTACCGGCGTCACGGCCACAACGAAGCTGATGAGCCCGCTTTCACTCAGCCGGTGTTGTATCGCGCGATCGCTCAGCGCAAGGGAGTGCGCGACGGCTACCTGGAACATTTGCTCAAGTTGGGCGGCGTGAGTCGCGAAGAAGCCGACAGCATCGCGGTGGAGCGCCGTGAGCACTTAGAGCAAGAACTCAGCGTGGCGCGCAAAGGCTTCGAAGTGAAGCTCGATTGGCTCAGCGGTTATTGGAAGCCCTATGTGGGTGGGCCGGAATCCGAGGTGGAGGATGTCGACACCGGTTTCGACAAGCGGCAGCTCTCGGAGCTCATCCTCAAGCAGACCCATATTCCAGCGGATTTCGAGCCGCATCCCAAGGTTCATCGGCTGCTCCAGGCACGCAAGGAGATGGCAGAGGGCACCAAGCTCATTGATTGGGGCACTGCGGAAGCGGCAGCGTTCGCGTCGCTACTGACCTCCAAGGTGCGCGTGCGCATGACCGGCCAAGATGTGCCGCGCGGAACATTCTCGCACCGTCACGCGGTGTTCTATGACGTGCGCGACGGACGCACGTACACGCCGCTTGCGAAGTTGGCGCAGGGGCAGGCGCCGATCCACATCTACAACAGCCCGCTCTCGGAATCGGGCGTGCTCGGCTTCGAGTGGGGATACAGCTTGGATTGCCCTGAAGGCTTGGTGATCTGGGAGGCGCAGTTCGGCGATTTCTGCAATGTCGCACAGCCCATCATCGATCAATTCATTGTCAGCGCCGAAGACAAGTGGAAGCGCCTGAGTGGTTTGGTGATGCTTCTGCCTCACGGCTTTGAAGGCATGGGCCCGGAGCATTCCAGCGCCCGGCTTGAGCGCTTCTTGAATCTGACGGCGGAAGACAACATCCAGGTGTGCCAGCCCACCACGCCTGCGCAATATTTTCACATGCTGCGCCGCCAAGTGCTGCGCCCGTGGCGTAAGCCGCTGGTGGTGTTCACACCCAAGAGCCTGTTGCGTTTACCCGAGGCGTCAAGTTCGCTGGAGCAATTGGCCGACGGTCGTTTCGAGCGCGTGCTGGGCGACCCCATTGCCGCCGAAAACAAAGACAAGATCACCCGCATTCTGCTGTGCACCGGCAAGATCTATTACGATCTGTGCAAGCACCGTCAGGAACTAGCTCGCGACGACGTGGCCATCGTGCGTGTGGAACAGCTTTATCCGTTGCCGAAGAAAGCGCTCGCGGGTGCTCTCAATATGTACCCAGCGGGTACTCCGGTGGTTTGGGTGCAAGACGAGCCGCTGAATATGGGCGCGTGGACTTATATCCGCATGCGGTTTGGTAAGCGACTGCTCGGGCGTTACCCGGTGTCGGTGGTCGCTCGAGAGGCCTCAGCAAGCCCTGCAACCGGCTCGGCGAGCAGCCACAACATCGAGCAGCAGGAGCTGATCGATCAGGCGTTTGCTGGATCTTGATGCGGCGTTGCTTGATGCGGCGTCGGCTGATGCAGTGCTGGGTGCGATTCAGATTTTCAAAAGCAGGAGAGCGTGAACCTTGTCCATTGAGTTGAAGATCCCCGAAGTTGGCGAATCCATTACGGAAGTTGTCGTTGGCGATTGGCTGAAGCGCGAGGGCGACGCCGTGCGTCGCGACGAGGCGCTGGTAATGATCGAAACCGACAAGGTAACGGTCGAGGTGCCCGCGCCCGTCAACGGCGTGCTGGTAAAGATCAATTTGACCAAGGGCCAGGCCGCCCGCGTCGGCGACGTCGTTGCCGTCATGGAAGAGGGTGCGGTCGGTGCAGCAGTTCCAGCTACTCCCGTCCAGCGCCCCGCAGTACAGGTCCCTGCAGTGCAGGTCCCTGCAGGGCAGGCCAAGGCGCCATCTCAGCCCGCGCCACGCCCCGTCAGTGCTCCGCCACCGGCTACCGGAACGCGGGTGATGCCCTCTGCGGCCCGCGCCCTGCACGACGCGGGACTCGCAGCCGAGCAGGTGTCACCCACCGGCCCCGGCGGTAGGTTGCTCAAGGAAGACGTGCCGGCTGCGCGACCCGTTTCACCCAGTGAAATGAAACGCAGTTCGCCGCCGCCGGCTCCTTCCGTTCCACCGCCCGCCGGGCCCAGGCACGGCCGCGAAGAAGAAGTGGTCGCGATGACCCCGATGCGTCGCCGCATCGCCGAGCGCTTGTTGGAGGCTCAACAGACCGCCGCTTTGCTCACCACCTTCAACGAAGTGGACATGAGCGAACTCAAGACATTGCGCGAGCGCTACCAGAACGCGTTCCAAGAGAAATACAAGATCAAGCTCGGGATGTCGGCGTTTTTCATCAAGGCCACCATTGATGCGCTCAAGCAATTCCCGTCGGTCAACGCCGAGGTGCGCGACAACAACATTGTTTACAAGAACTACTACGACATTGGTGTTGCCGTCGGCGGGGGCAAAGGCCTGGTGGTGCCGGTGGTGCGGGATGCGGATCAGCTGAGCTTTGCCGAAATAGAACAAAAAATTGCGGATTTTGGCACGCGCGCCAAGAACAACACCTTGAAGCTGGATGAGCTGCAGGGCGGCACGTTCACCATTACGAACGGCGGGGTTTACGGCTCGCTCCTTTCCACGCCGATCATCAACCCGCCGCAGAGCGGCATTCTGGGCCTACACGGCATTGTTGAACGGCCGGTGGCCGTCGCGGGGCAAGTGGTGATTCGCCCGATGATGTACATCGCGCTGACCTACGATCATCGCATTGTGGACGGCCGCGAGGCGGTGAGCTGCTTGCGTCGGATCAAAGAGGCCATTGAGCAACCCTCGCGCATGTTGCTCGAAGTATGAGCCGCTCGCCTGATGATTGGCGGCCTGACGACAAAATGGGTGAGACGCTGTGACTGAACACGATCTGATCGTCATTGGAGCTGGCCCCGGCGGCTACGTCGCCGCCATTCGCGCCGCACAGTTGGGCTTGAACGTGGCCTGTATTGAAGCGGAGCCAGCACTGGGCGGCACCTGCCTGCGCATTGGCTGCATTCCCAGCAAAGTGCTGCTGGAGGCCAGTGAGCGCTTCCACGAGGCGAGTCATTCCTTGGCGAGTTTCGGTGTGGTGGTGCCTTCGGTGGGCCTCGATTTGCCGACCATGATGAAGCGCAAAGAGTCAGTCGTGAATTCACTGACCCAAGGGGTGGCGTTTCTGTTCAAGAAGAACAAAGTGACCCACTACCGAGGTTGGGGGCAGATCGCGGCGCCGGGGCGGGTCGTGGTTGAGCAACAATCCGGCGATGGCCTTGAGCTTTCAGCCCGCGCCATTCTGATCGCGACGGGCAGCTCCCCCGCGACGCTGCCGGGCGTTGAGTTCGACGGCGATCGGGTGGGCAGCAGCACCGAGGCGCTGAGTTATCCGGAGGTGCCGGAACATTTGGTGGTGATCGGGGCGGGATACATTGGGCTCGAAATGGGCTCTGTATGGGCGCGCCTCGGGGCCAAGGTCACGGTGCTGGAGTACTTGGATCGCATTCTGCCGGGCATGGATGCGGAGCTCGCTCAAGAAGCGAAGAAGGTGTTCGAAAAGCAGGGCATCGTCTTTCAATTGGGTTCCAAAGTGACCGCCGCGCATGCAACCAAGGCGGGGCCAACGAAAACCGGAGCCCGCGTTGAAATCGCGGGCCAGCCCGCGATTGAGTGCGACCGTGTGTTGGTCAGTGTCGGGCGTGTTCCCAACACTCGTGATCTTGGGCTGGAAGCCCTGGGCGTTGAGCTGGGGCCGCGCGGCTTCATCCCGGTGAATGAGCACTTTGAAACCCAAGTGGCTGGTGTGTTTGCCATTGGCGACGTGATCGGCGGCGCAATGTTGGCGCACAAGGCCGAAGAAGAAGGGGTGGCCTGCGTCGAGCACATGGTGACCGGCTACGGGCATGTGAACTACGCGGCAATTCCGGGTGTGGTGTACACACATCCGGAGATCGCTTCCGTAGGTCAGAATGAAGAGCAATTGAAGGCCGCCGGCGTGTCTTACAAGAAGGGCGTATTTCCGTTCGTGGCCAATGGTCGGGCTAAGGCGTTGGGGTCAACTGAAGGCCGCGTCAAGATCCTGGCTCACGCCGAGACGGACCGCGTGTTGGGCGTGCACATCATTGGGCCCCGCGCTGGTGACTTGATTGCCGAAGCCGCTGCAGCGATTGAATTCGGCGCTAGTTCCGAGGACATCGCGCGCACCTGCCATGCTCACCCCACATTGGCTGAGGTCGTCAAAGAGGCGGCGTTGGCTGTTGATGGCCGCGCCTTACACATCTGATTTATGTTCCTGAAAAGCGTTGGACTCGGCGCTCAAGTTCGTTGAGCAGTTCGTAGCCTTCGCGCCAGCCAGTGACTCTGCTGCTAATCTGCCGATGGAGGAACTCGCGAGCGGCATCGACCAGGGCCAGGGGCGCTCCGGTTTTCAATACCGCGACACGCAGCTTGCCAACGAGCACCGCGCTGTGCGCCATCGGCCACAACCGCAGCCAATGCTCCACCATGTTGCGCTGAGCGCTCACATTGAAATCCCGCAGAAAAACCTCAAACTTGCCGAGCGATTTGGCCAAATCGCGTTGCCAGAGCTGGGGCATGATTCGATCCAGTTGCGGGGCTGCTGCTGGAATTTCCAGCCAGGTCAACGCCAACTCCAGCGGAGCGATTTCCCAAAGGGCAGTATCCATGAGCAGTGCTGCGCCCGCTTGAGGGAGCTCGGTCTGCAGTTGTATCCACTGCGCTTCGGTCAATACACGATAAGCTGCGGAGCGTTCAGTCGCTGGCACAACCAACAAGGCATCGAGGAGCACATCAGCCGGTGCGAATGGCCAGAGCGCCGAGGCGTTGTTACACACCAGCTGCAAACCGTACTCTTCGCGCTCGTGTCGCCACTGCTGCCAAAGCTGCTGGGCGGCTTGCGCCCAATCGATCTTGTGTTGCTCACAAAGCGTGCGCACGCTGGGTAACAAGTACGGCGTGCGGCACAGCCGTGCGAACCAATGCTCTGTGAGTCCACCCTGTTGCAATTCACGCACGACCAGCGCGGGCCATTCGAGGGGATGGGGTTCGCCGTCAGCGCCGATCGAGGTGTTAAAATGCTCCGTCAATTTCCCCAGCAATGAACACGTAACGGTTTGCAACTTCAGGCGCGACTCTTGTTCCGTCACAGATTGCAGCGCGCGCTCGATGGACACGAGCACTTGCGGCAATCGAGGGTCCACTTTGCGCTCAGCAAATGGGTGCAGCACGGGGCTTCTGGCTGCGCCGTGCTCCGGCAGCTCAGCAGAAACGGCCCAAGCTGCGAGGTGAAAAAAGCCGGAATGCAACAGTTCCGTGCCGGTCACCGTCTGCGGGAAGCCGATGCGCGGGCGGGGCAGCGCGTGCTCGCCAATTTGCACCGCCAGATCGCGCTGCTCTTCATACAACGAGTGCAACAACTCGGAGGGGAGCTGGCCGCCTTGCAATAGGAACAATCCCGCGGCGCGGAAGCAGGCCTCTATCACCGCGACGTACGCAGGATTCGACACGGCATCGAGTTCGATTACCTCTTCAATGGCGTCCCAATCCTCGTTGGCGAAGCGTTCCGTCAGGGTGGCGATCATGCGCGCCGCGGTGGGCGGTTGAAGCAGCGCCTCTCCCCACTCCAACACCGAGCCCGCGGCGATCTTCGCCCATGCCGACTCCTGCAGCACCTGTGCGAGCCAATGCGGAGCAAGACTGAGCGCGCCATTATTTTCCGCGCGCAATATCGCCGCACTTTGTAAGGCGTGAACAATGCGAAAGGCCCCGGGTTGTAACTTCCCCAGTGCGCGCTCCACTTCTTTTGCCGCCGCGCTGCTGACAGATTTGGACAGCACGCCTTTGACCCACTGGGCGTCTACGCTCTGCTGAAATTCTGGCGGTACCAACGCCACCCATTCCGCTTCGCTGCGTGCTGTTCCCCAGGGCACTCCAGTTTCCAACAGCGCGCGTTGCGTCAACCCCACGAGCGCTTCAAAGCCGTTGTTTTGCAACCATTGGGCTTCGCGGTTGCCCTGCTCCAACGCGGCGCGCAGCTTTTCTGTCACATAGGCAAAAGCCACATTTTCTAGCGATTTCCCCGTCAATTTCTCGACGCCGAACTCGTCGATCAGGCCAAGGAGCCCCAATGAGACTGCGAACCGATCCAACCATGCCGGGGGCGCTGCTTGCTGCAACCATTGCACCGCGCGCTGCGGGTCAAAGTTGCCGTCGAGGGGCAGCCGTTGACCAAGCCAGCGGGATAGCTCAGGCAGGTATTCAGACGCTGTGGGGCTGCGCTGGATCTCCCAATGATCCCCCGTGGGCAGAGCATCGGAGGCGATGCAACAACTCAATTCCGGCAGAGGCTGCAGAGCGAGATCCGCTTCCACTGTGCCGGTGATCTCAATGAACAATGGCTCACCCGCATCCTGCAGCAACCGTTGAGCGGTCGACCCATCTTGCACAATTTCAAAACGGGCTAAGCCCCGCGCCTGCAACCAACGCCCCAGCAAACTGCGCCCTGAACCAGCCGGTGCGTGCCACCACAAATGCTTCCAGCTCGCTGGGCGTTGCGCGCGCAGTGGCAAGCCCGGTGGCAAACTCTCGCTCGTCAAATCGAGGGGCTTCGCGAAGCGCGCGTCATCGAAGCGAACGCGCCGCGCTTGCTCAGCTGCGGCGACGATTTGCTGCCCCAATCCTTGTTGAACGCTTGTGAGTGCACAGCCCAGCAAGTCAGCAACAATGTGTTGCACTTCTATGCGATCTATGAGCCAATCGAGTTCAATGCCTCGATCGATCTTCGACAGCAGCGCGCTCAATGAACGCTGCTTGAGGCGTGAGCCTTTGGGCCACTGCGGGTGGTTGAGGACACCAGTTGCCAATGCATCGAAGCTGCGCACCGGCGGCGTTGCCGCTGTCATCAAGTCGCGAAGCCAGCCCATAATGTCGTCCGCCGCCGTTCCCGAATCGAAGCGCTGAGCCAAGCGCTGTTGGCTAGCGGCCCGAAATGCAGCATTTGGCAGGATTAATCAAGGATGCAAAATAATGCAGCCATTTAAGGCTGCTTTATTGAGCTCTCCCGAGAAGGAACTTTGGCAGCAGTGGGGCACCTCGGACGCCTCCCGGCCCTCCCCTAGTCCCTCACCGGGGTTGATTTCTAGCAACCGAAACGGGGTGGAAGCCGAGCACTCGGACATGTCACTCGCCCGAGAAGTTTTGCCTGGCCGCACATATCTAATTACCCGCCGCTGTACCCAGCGGCAGCTCCTGATGCGCCCGGATGAAGAAACGAACAACGCCTATGTCTATTGCTTGGCAGTGGCTGCGAAGCGCTTTCGTATCGAGGTGATCTTTACCATTGCACTGAGCAACCACCACCATACGGGGATCCGCGATCCCTACGGGAACTACCCAGAATTCCTTGGGCTGTTTCACAAGCTGTTCGCCAAGTGCCAGAACGTGCTGCATGGCCGCTGGGAGAACTTCTGGGCGGCAGAACAGGTGAGTGTTGTGAGGCTGGTCGGCAAGGAGGATGTGCTGAGCAAGATGATCTACGCCCTGAGCAATCCCGCGAAGGACCATTTGGTAGAGAAATCTACTGATTGGCCCGGCATCAGTTCGCTACCCGCGTTGCTTCATGGCAAAGAGCTCAGCGCGCATCGCCCGAAGCACTTCTTTCGTGCGGACGGCCAGATGCCGG